>JAJEAZ010000712.1 GCA_022824105.1 Alphaproteobacteria bacterium | reverse complement strand
CGCATCGAACGCTACTTCAACAAAATCAAACACTTCCGACGCATCGCAACCCGATACGATCGAAAAGCAATATACTTCCTCGCCTTCATACACATCGCTTCTGCTATCGTATGGATGCGATGAATGTCGATTCTGCCTAGCCGAGCAGCATCGCATCGTCGCTAAGGTCGATGAACTGATGGCAGTCTGCGACCGGCTGGAGGCGGCTCGGGCGGAACGGGAGGAGGCGCGCGGCAGGTTCGCGGCGGCGAGCCTCGCCCGCCTCAGCGCTCCCGATCCCGACCCCTGCATATTCAGGGCGCAAGCCGCCTTCGCCCTCAACAATCTGGCGCCGCTCGCCACCCGCCCCGATCAAGTCCCGGCCCTCCGCCGCACCGTCCTCGACCTCGCCGTGCGCGGCAAACTTGTGCCGCAGGACCCCGACGATGAGCCGGCTTCGGAATTGCTTGAGCGGATTGCCGCCGAGAAGGCACAATTGATAAAGTCAGGGCGTATACGACAGGCAATAAAAGCCCTTGATATGGTTGAACCGCCCTTTGAGGTGCCAGGAAGTTGGAAATGGGCGGCGGTCGCGGATATCTTCTTGTATGATGCAGGCATAAAGGTTCTTCCATCGATGTTACAGAAAAATCTTTGGCTTCTGGAACTTGAAGACGTTTCTAAAGATTCCGGGAAGCTCCTGAAGCGTGTTAAAGTCTCCGATCGAAGCGCAAAGAGCACAAAATCTCAATTTCAGCCACATGATATACTATATGGAAAATTGAGACCGTATTTGAATAAAGTGATAGTAGCGGATAAAATGGGCTATTCAACCACGGAAATCGTGGCTTTCCGGCCATTTATTCCCTTAAGTTCCGAATATTGTTCCCTGGCTCTCCGGTGCCCGGATTTTGTGAGATATGTCACGCTCCTCGGTCAAGGGACGAAGATGCCACGATTGAGGACCAAGGATGCGGAAGCTGCGCCATTCCCTCTCCCGCCGCTCGCCGAGCAGCATCGCATCGTAACCAAAGTGGATGAACTGATGGCGGTTTGCGACCGGTTGGAACAGGCGCTTGCGGCCGGAGACAAAGCGCGGAGCCGGCTGCTGGACGCGCTGCTGCATGAGGCGCTGGAGTCGCCCTGAACCGGGGGCGACAGCGCCGGCTCAGGGGTCGAGCGTGAGCGCGACGCGGAAGCCGTTGACGGTGTAGGCGCGTTCTTCGGAACTCGTCCGGAA
The DNA here is from genome assembly GCA_022824105.1 of Alphaproteobacteria bacterium. Taxonomy (GTDB): domain Bacteria; phylum Pseudomonadota; class Alphaproteobacteria; order Bin95; family Bin95; genus Bin95. The sequence continues at coordinate 3,119 of JAJEAZ010000712.1, read as the reverse complement.
GCGGTTGGCGGAGCGGAGCGACACCGGGCCGTTCAGCCAGGAGCCGCCGCGCAGCACGCGCCAGTTGCAGTCGCCCGCAAGCCGCGCGACGCCGTCCGCCGGCGCGCCCGCATGGCTCGGGTTCCAGCAGTCCTCCACCCACTCCCAGACATTGCCGTGCATGTCATGGAGGCCGAAGGCATTGGGCGGATGGGACCCGACGGGCTTCGGCGCGCCGCCGCCGTAACGCGCCTGTTCCGGCGCAATCCGGTCGCCCGTGTGATAGCGGCTCGCCGTGCCGGCGCGCGCCGCATATTCCCATTCCGCCTCGGTCGGGAGGCGGTAATCCCTGCCCGTGCGGCGCGACAGCCAGTCCGCATAGGACCTTGCGTCGAACCAGGACACCGAGACGACGGGCTGCCGCCCCCGGCCCCAGGGCGCGGCCGGGCTGTAGCCGCCGCACCCGCCGCCGGCGACGCAGGCGTCCCATTCGGCGAAGGTCACTTCGTAGGCGCCGACAGCCAGCCGGCGGTCGATCCCGATCCGGCGCGCCGGCGTCTCATGCTCCCGGTGCGCGCCTTCCCATGCCGGAGACCCCATGATGAAGCTCCCCGGCGGCAGCACGACCATCTCCGGACATTCGGGGCAATCCCGGAACCGCTCCCCGGCTTCCTGCGCGGACGCCGGCTCCGCTGTCCAGAACAAGGCCGCGACGGCAAGCGCCGCCAGGACGGACCGCATCATCCCCGCTCCTCCTCCCGCTCGGCCAGAAGGGCCAGCGCATCCGCCTCCGCCAGGCCGTCCTCCGCCACCGCGGTCAGCACGGCCTCCGCAGAATAGTTCTCGGATGCTTCCGTCAGCGCCGCACGCAAGCCCGACGGCAGGGCGTCGTAAGCCGCCATGTCGGCCTCGGGCGTCGTCCGCTGGCCTGTCGTATGGCGGTTGGCGTTCATCCGGTCTCCATCGGCAGGGACGGATCGCGCGCCCAGGCCTGAAGCGAATCGTCATAGACGGCGACATTCTCCTGCCCCAGCAGGTGCAGGGCCATCGCGCCCAGGCTCGCCGCGATGCCGCCGCCGCAATAGGTCACCACCCTCTCGGCCCCGAGCGCGCCCGCCTCGTCGAATTTGCGCCGGACCTCCGACATGGGCAGCAGGGCGCCGGTCGCCGGATCGACGAGGTCGCGGCTCGACACGTTGACGGTCCCCGCGATCCGCCCCGGACGCCCGTAATGCGGCGCGCCGCCCGCATGCTGCTCGGGCGTCAGCGAGTTCAGCACCACAGCGCCCGGATCGGCAAGCGCCGCCTCGACCTCGCCCTGCCCGACGAAATAGCCCGGACGGCGTTCCGCCCGGAAGACGGCCGGGGCCGGCGCCTCGTTCCCGGCAACGGTCGGCCGCCCCTCCGCCTTCCACTTGCCCCAGCCGCCGTCCAGCACCGCCGCGCGGTCGTGGCCGAAGGCCCTGAGCATCCACCAGAGCCGCGGCGCCCAGTTCGGCGACCCGCCGCTATAGACCACCACGGCGCTGTCGTTGGAGACGCCGAGCGCGCCCATCGCCCTGCCGAAGCGCGCCGCATCGGGCAGCGTGAAACGCCACCTGCTTTCCGGGTCGGAGAGATCGCCGATCAGGTCGGCGAACGCCGCGCCCGGAATGTGGCCGGCGAGATAGTCCTCGCGCCCGCTCTCGGCCCGCATGTCGCCGCCCGGCAGGGGGTGCAGGTGGACGGTTGCGTCGAGAATGCGGAGCGCCGGATTGTCCAGGCGCGCCGCCAGCCATTCCGTAGAGACGAATGCTTCCATGGCGGTTACTCTACGCTCTCCGGGGACGGGAACAAGCGGCAAGTGGACAGGGATGCGCGGCTGGGCGCGCTCTACATGGTGCTCAGCACCATCATCCTGACGGCGCAGGACGCCATCGCCAAATGGCTGACCGCCGACTACCACGCCGGCGAGATCCTGTTCTACCGGACGATCTCCGGCATGGCCGTCGTCTTCTGGCTGATGCGCCGCGACGGCGGCTGGCGCCTCGCGGTGCCGCGCGCGCCGAAGCTGACCATCTTGCGCGGCGTGCTGGCGGTCCTTTGCAGCCTCGTCATCGTGATGTCCTGGGCCGTGCTGCCGCTGGCGGACGCCATGGCGGTCGTCTTCGTCAGCCCGGTCATGCTGACGATCATGTCCGCGATCCTGTTGCGCGAGCGGGTCGGACGGAACGGCTGGGCGGCCGTGATTATCGGGTTCATCGGCGTTCTGGTGATGATGCGCCCCGGCACTGCCGCGTTCCAGTGGGCGGTGATCGTGCCCATTACAGCGGCGCTCATCTCCGCCGGCCGCGACGTCATCACCCGCAAGCTCGGCACGATGGAAGCCTCCACCACGATCTTCCTCTACAGCCAGGTGCTGACGCTGGTCGGCGGGGGCCTCAGCCTGTTCTGGCAGGCGCACTGGCCCGGCTGGTTCGACTGGCTGCTGTTCGCCGCCGCCGGCATCATGGCGGGCATCGCGCAATATCTCATCATCGCGTCTTTCCGCCTCGCGCCGGCCTCGCTGGTTTCGCCGCTGCGCTATCTCAGCCTGGTCTGGGCGGTCGGCTTCGGCTGGTGGCTCTGGGGCGACCTGCCCGATGTCTGGATCGTCACCGGCGGCGTCATGGTCGTCGCCGCCGCCATCCTGACGACACGGCCCAGCCGCCCTTGATTGCCGCCATGCAGGCCGCCACCATGCCGGAGCGTCGATGAGAGGAGCCTTCCGATGACCCTGCCCGAACTCAGCCGGTCCGGCCCGATCGCCTATCGCGAGGCGGGCGAGGGGCCGGCCCTGCTGCTGATGCACGGCATCGGCGGCAGCTCGAAGACCTGGGAGGAGCAATACCGGGCCTTCGCCGCCAGCCATCGCGTGATCGGCTGGGACGCGCCCGGCTTCGGCGGCTCCGACCCGGCGCCGGAACAGACGGCTGACCGCTGGGCCGACGAGGCGGCAGGCCTGCTGGACCGGCTCGGCATCGAAACGGCCGTCCTGCTCGGCCACTCCATGGGCGGGATTATCGCGCCGCGCGTCGCCTCCCGCCATCCGGGCCGTATCGAAAAGCTCATCCTGTCCGGGACGCGGGCGGGCTTCGTCGGCGCGCTCGGATTCGAGGAGC
>JAJEAZ010000525.1 GCA_022824105.1 Alphaproteobacteria bacterium | reverse complement strand
TTCGACAGGCTCAGGACAGGCTTTTCCGTCATGCCCGGACTTGTTCCACTGCTGTCCGGTTTAGCCATTGGGCGAAGCCGAGCGGGGGTTTTGGACGCGCGCAACGGCTCCTGTCCCCTCGCTTTCCACCGTGCCTGAATGCGCCCCCTCCGTCATGCCCGGACTTGTTCCGGGCATCCACTCCCACCGCTTCCGCCGCACGGCCGCATGGATGCCCGGAACAAGTCCGGGCATGACGAGGAATGGGTTGGGATGCCGGGCGCTGATCCGTGTCCCGATCCGACGGAACCCTTTCAAATCCTGTTGAATCCAGGCCATGCGCCCTGTCCGCAAAATCCAAACCGGACAGCAGTGGAACAAGTCCGGGCATGACGAGAGGGGGGGCGGGGCGACGGTTGGGGCATGCGTTGCAAAGTCGCCGGAGCCGGATATGTGAAGCCGATAGTCTTCACGGGGGGAGCAGAGGTCCTGAACCCGGCTTCGTCGAGGCCCTGCCGTTCGATGGCCCGACCTGCGGCAGGCTAGGTAAAGCCGTTGCCCGGAACTGATGAAGAAAATCTCTAATAGCTTGTATTAGCGACATTATTTTTTGTTGACACCTTGCGACGGAAGGTCGCAGACTTGGCTTGCGAAGACGGGAATGCGATGGGCGTTGCCGGCCAGGATCAGGGAGGATGAACGCCATGACACCACCGGTCCGGGGCCGCCCCTCATAGGGGCCATCCGACAAGCGATACAAGGTGGCCCGACCGCGATAGCGGTGGGCAACAGGTTTCAGAAGAGACCCATCGAAACACCATCGATAAAGCCCCGCCGTGCAACTCGAGTTCCGGCGGGGCCATTTCATATCCATCCGGAGAATGGGACATGTTCGTTGCCAAGATCCTCGACGACAAGGGCCATGAGGTCGTGACGGCCAACCCGGACGAGTCGGTCGCGAGCATCGCCGCCACGCTGTCCGAGCGGCGCATCGGCGCCATGCCGGTCTCTTCCCCCGGAGGCGCCCTGGTCGGGATCGTTTCCGAGCGGGACGTCGTCGCTGCGCTTGCCGAACACGGGCGGGACGCACTCGAGCGCCCGGTCGAGGAGATCATGACGCGGCGCGTCATTACCTGCACCCGCGCGGACCATATAGACGATCTGATGGCGCGCATGACCGAGGGACGGATGCGCCATCTGCCCGTGCTGGAAGGCGACCAGCTGGTCGGTATCGTTTCCATCGGCGATGTGGTGAAAGCCCGCATGGGCGAGATCGAAGCCGAAGCGCAGGCTCTCAAGGACTACATCACCACCGGATAGCGCCGGCATCCGCTGCTGCCGGGCAGACCGTCCTTCCGTAACTCCAGGAACTTCCGGATATGGCACCGAGGATGTTGGGCGCGCGAAAACTGCCCGACGACGGGCCGCGCAACGGCTGGTTCGAGGCGCTGCCGCCGCCGCCGCCCGCGCGCCGGGTGGAAGGCCGGGTCAGGGTCGATTTCGCCGTCGTCGGCGCAGGCATATGCGGCTGCTCGACCGCCCGGCGCCTCGCCGAGCTCCGGCCCGACGACAGCGTGGCGCTCATCGAGGCGGGGCGGGTCGGCTACGGCACTTCCGGGCGCAATGCGGGCTTCATGCTGGACAATCACAGCCATGGCGGCATGAAGCACATGGAGGCCGCGCGGAAGAACGTCCGCCTGTCCACCGCCGGAACCGACTGGCTCCGCAGGATCGTGCGGGAGCACCAGATCCAGTGCCAGTGGAGCGACTGGGGGCGCATCTATGTCGCCGCCGGCGCGGAGGCGGAACTCAGGAACGTCTCCGACGGCTTCGACTCGCTGGGCGTGCTATGGCGCGAACTCGACCGGGACGGGGTCGAGGCCGTTACCGGCTCGCGCTATTACGGGCGCGGCGTGCGGGTGGACGGCTCCGCCCTCGTCCAGCCGTCCGCCATGATGCGCGGCCTTGCGGCGACCCTGCCGGCGAATGTCGCGCTTTACGAGGAAAGCCCGGTGCTGGAGATCGGCGCGACGGGCGGCTTCCGCCTCGCCTGCCCCGACGGCACGGTCGAGGCGCGCCAGGTCGTGCTCTGCACCCATGTCTTTACCGAGGAGATCGGCCTTCTGAAGCATCGGGCCGTGCCGCTTGCGAGCTTCGCCAGCCTGACCGAGCCGCTCTCGGACGCGCAGGCGGCGATGCTGGGCGGAGAAGGGGAATTCGGCCTCCTGCCCGCCCATTCGAACGGCAGCACGGTCCGCCTGACGCAGGACCGCCGCATCCTCATGCGCAACACGCTCTTCTATGCGCGCGAGAAGCGGTTTCCGCCGGCGCTGATGGAGCGCGTCGCCGACATTCATCGCCGCAGCATCGCGGCGCGCTGGCCGGACCTGGGCAACATAGGCTTCGCCGGCACCTGGGGCGGCATACTCGGCTTCACGCGCAATGAGGGCGCGATCTTCGGTCCGGTCCGCGAGGGACTCTGGGCGCTCATGTCCTGCGACGTCGCGCCCATGACCAAGGGCGCCATCGGCGGCAAGCTGCTCGCCGAGCATATCTGCGGGGAGGACAGCGAACTGCTGCAGGTCGTGCTGTCGCTTCCGCGCGCCGCGCTCCTGCCGCCCGACCCGATCCTGCGCTTCGTCGTCAATCGCAGGGTAGGCCGCCTTGCCGCCACGGGCGCTGCCGAGCGGTAAGGCCAGGCGCGACATCGCCGCTGCGTGACGGCGGGGCGGACGGGTGCTATCCGGGGCGGCGAAGCGTGAAGCCGGAGGGCCGCCCCTTGACCGCCCGCGACCGCATAACCATCCGTCGCGCCCTTGTTTCCGTGTCCGACAAGGCGGGGCTGGAGGCGTTCGGGCGCTTTCTTGCGGAGCGCGGCGTCGAAATCCTCTCCACCGGCGGCACGGCCCGGCAACTGGGCGCGGCCGGCATCCCCGTCGTGGAGGTCTCGGAGCGGACGGGTTTCCCCGAAATGCTGGACGGGCGGGTCAAGACGCTGCATCCGGCGCTGCATGGCGGGCTGCTGGGGTTGCGCGACGACCCGGCCCATGTGGAGGCCATGGACGCGCACGGCATCCGGCCCATCGACTTGCTGGTGGTCAACCTCTACCCGTTCGCGGAGACGGTGGCCGCCGGCGCGGACGAAGAGGCCTGCATCGAGAATATCGACATAGGCGGGCCGGCATTGATCCGGGCGGCCGCCAAGAACCATCGCTTCGTCGCCGTCGCCACCGCCCCGGAGCATCTGGACGACATCCGCGCCGAGATGGAGACGGACGGCGCGACGCCGCTCGCGCTGCGCCGCCGGCTCGCCGCCGAGGCTTACGGCCATACCGCCGCCTACGACGCGGCCGTCTCCACCTGGTTCGCCGGGCGGACGGGCGAGGCCTTTCCGCCGCGCATGTCGCTGTCGGGGGTGCGGCGCCAGACCTTGCGCTACGGCGAGAATCCGCACCAGTCAGCGGCCTTCTACACCGACGGCAGCGCCCGGCCGGGCGTGGCCACCGCCGATCAGGTGCAGGGCAGGGAGCTCAGCTACAACAACCTGAACGACGTGGATGCAGCCTTCGAGCTTGTGAGCGAATTCGACGGCCCGGCGGTCGTCATCGTCAAACACGCCAATCCCTGCGGTGCCGCGGTCTCGGACGATCTTTGCGAAGCCTGGGACCGGGCGCTCGCCTGCGATCCCGTCAGCGCCTTCGGCGGCATCGTCGCCGTCAACCGCCCGCTCGATCGCGCGCTGGCGGAGCGGCTGGCCGGCCTCTTCCTCGAAGCCGTGATCGCGCCCGGAGCGGACGAAGAGGCCCGCGAAAAGCTGGCCGGCAGGACGAATCTGAGACTGCTGCTGACAGGGGCGGTGCCGGACCCGCTCGCGCCGGCCATGACCTTCCGCTCGCTTTCCGGCGGGTTCCTGCTCCAGGGCCGGGACAACGGCCGCGCGGAGGCGTTCCGGACCGTTACGAAGCGCGCGCCGGGCGCAGCCGAGATGGCGGACCTGAGGGTGGCGTTCACCGTCTGCAAGCATGTGAAGTCCAACGCCATCGTCTATGTGAAGGACGGGGCGACGGTGGGCGTGGGCGCCGGGCAGATGAGCCGGGTGGACAGCGCCCGGATCGCTGCGCGCAAGGCGGCGGATGCGGCGGATGGTGGCACTCCGGCGACGGTGGGCTCGGTGGTGGCGTCGGACGCTTTCTTCCCCTTCGCCGACGGGCTGCTGGCCGCCGCGGAGGCGGGCGCCACCGCCGTCGTGCAGCCGGGCGGCTCGGTGCGCGACGAGGAGGTGATCCGGGCGGCCGACGAGCACGGCCTCGCCATGGTATTCACCGGGATGCGCCATTTCCGCCACTGACGGGACCCCTGCCCCATGCAAACCGGAAGGGCCTTGCCCCGCTCGGTCGCCGAGACCGGCGAACTCCTCGAAGCCGGCGACTATGTGTCGGACACGGCGCTTGCAACGGCGGTGTTCCTGTCGCTGAAGCTCGGCAGGCCGCTCTTCCTCGAAGGCGAGGCGGGCACCGGCAAGACGGAGATCGCCAAGGTGCTCGCGGAGGTGCTCGGCCGCCGGCTCATCCGCCTGCAATGCTATGAAGGCCTGGACGTGGCGTCCGCCGTCTATGAGTGGAACTACGCCCGGCAGATGATCGAGATCAGGCTGGCGGAGGCCGCGGGCGGGGCCGATCGCGAGAGCCTCGGGCGGGACCTGTTCGGGCCGGAGTTCCTGATCGAGCGGCCGCTGCTGCAGGCGCTCAGGGGCGGAGAGGACGGGCCGCCCGTGCTGCTGATCGACGAGCTCGACCGCACGGACGAGCCCTTCGAGGCCTATCTGCTGGAGGTGCTCTCCGACTTCCAGGTGACGGTGCCGGAGATCGGCCCGATCCAGGCGGCGGTCCCGCCGGCCGTCGTTATCACCTCCAACCGCACGCGCGAAATCCACGATGCGCTCAAGCGGCGCTGCTTCTACCACTGGGTCGGCTATCCCGATGCCGCGCGCGAGCTCGACATCCTCGGCCGCAAGGCGCCGACTGCCCCCGAGGCGCTGTCGCGCCAGGTCGTGGGCTATGTGCAGAAGGTGCGCGAGCTCGACCTGTTCAAGCTGCCCGGCATCGCCGAGACCATCGACTGGGTGCATGCGCTGATGCAGCTGGACGCCGTCGCGCTCGACCCGGCGATGGTGAACGACACGCTGGGCGTGCTGCTCAAATACCAGGACGACATCGCGCGCCTGCAGGGCAGCGAGGCCGAGCGCATACTGAACGAGGTGCGCGCCGAACTCGCGGCGGCGGGGGCGGCATGAACGGCGGGCGGCTGCCCGAGAACATCATGCATTTCGGCCGGGTGCTGCGCACCGCCGGCCTGCCGGTCGGCCCGGACCAGGTGCTGAAGGCCATCGAGGCGGTCTCGGCGGTCGATATGGCCGACCGGGCGCAATTCTACTGGGCGCTTCATGCCGCGCTGGTGAACCGGCGCGGCCAGCAGGAGCTGTTCGATCAGGCCTTCCACATCTTCTGGCGCAATCCCCGCCTGCTGGAGCGGATGATGTCGCTGGTGATCCCGACCTCCAGCGTCGATACGGGGCAGGAAGAGTCCGAACCGCTGGCGCGGCGGCTCGCGGAGGCGCTGACGCCGGAGCAAACCGGGCTTCGCGAGCGGGAGGGCGACGAGGAGGTCGAAATCCGTGCCGAGCTCACCTGGTCGGACCGGGAAGTGCTGCGCGCGATGGATTTCGAGACCATGTCGCTGGCCGAGCAGGAGGCCGCGAAGCGCGCCATGGCGAAGATGCGCCTGCCGCTCCGGCCCGTGCCCGCGCGGCGCTTCCGGCTGCATCCGAGGGGGCGGCGGCCGGACCTGCGGGCGACGCTGCGCGGCGCGATGCGCACCGGCGGCGACTTCGTGGCGCTCCGGCGGCGGCGCCGCCTGCGCCGGCCGCCGCCGCTGGTCGTCATCTGCGACATTTCCGGGTCGATGGCGCGCTATTCCCGGATGCTGCTGCACTTCATGCACGCCGTCACCAATGACCGCGACCGGGTGCATTGCTTCCTGTTCGGCACGCGGCTGACCAATGTCACCCGCCAGCTTCGGCAGAAGGATGTCGATGCGGCGCTTGCGGGCGTGGCGGAGGCGGTCGAGGACTGGTCCGGCGGCACCCGCATCGGCGCCTCGCTCAGGAGCTTCAACCGGCTCTGGTCGCGCCGCGTGCTGGGGCAGGGCGCCGTGGTGCTGCTCATCAGTGACGGGCTCGACCGCGACTCCGGCGAGGGGCTGGCGGTCGAGGTCGAGCGCCTGCACAAGTCCTGCCGCCGGCTGGTCTGGCTCAACCCGCTGCTGCGCTACGACGCCTATGAGCCGAAGACGCGCGGCGCGGCGGCGCTGATGCCGCATGTTGACGAATTCCGCCCGGCGCACAATCTGGATAGTCTTGCGGACTTGGCGGCCGCGCTCGGGCGCGAGCCGGCCCGCCGGCAGGAGGGAGTGAGCGAATGGCTGATGCGGCTGTAGGCGAAGCGGATGCGATCCTCGACCGCGCGGCGGCATGGGCGGCGGCCGGCAGGGGCGTCGCGCTCGCCACGGTGGTGAAGACCTGGGGCTCGTCGCCGCGCGCGGTCGGCAGCCAGCTCGTCGTGGACGATGCGGGCGCCTTCGAGGGCTCGGTCTCGGGCGGCTGCATCGAGGGCGCGGTCGTGATGGAGGCCCGCCGCACCATCGAGGACGGCGAGCCGCGCCTGCTCGATTTCGGCGTGAGCGACGAGGAAGCCTGGGAAGTCGGGCTCGCCTGCGGCGGCTCCATCGAGGTGTTTGTCGAGAAGCTGGCATGAGGGCGGAAACGCTCGCCCGCCTGCGCGTCGCCCGTGCCGGACGGCGCCCGGTCGCGCGCGTCGCGGCGCTTGACGGCAGCGTGGACGAGGTTGTCGAGGACGGCGGGGGACCGTTGCCGGACGCCGTGCTGGAAGTCGCGCGCGCCGCGTTGAAGCAGAACCGCAGCCATGATTTCGAGCACGAGGGCGGGCGCTGGTTCGTGCAGGTGTTCAACCCGCCGCTGCGGCTGATCGTCGTGGGCGCGGTGCATATCTCGCAGCCGCTGATCGGGATGGCCGGAAGCCTCGGCTACGATGTCACGCTCGTCGATCCGAGGGGCGCGTTTGCGACGGCGGCGCGGTTTCCCGATGTCGAGATTTGCGACGAGTGGCCCGACGATGCGCTGGAGGCGCTCGGCGTGGACGGGCGGACGGCCGTGGTGACCTTGACCCACGATCCCAAGCTGGACGATCCCGCCCTGCATGTGGCGCTCCGCTCCGAGGCGTTCTATGTCGGCGCGCTGGGCAGCCGCAGGACGCATGCGAAGCGGGTCGAGCGGCTGGTCGAGGCCGGGTTCGACGAGGCCGCCATCGGGCGCATCCGCGCGCCCATCGGCCTCGATCTGGGCGGGCGGGCCCCGGCCGAGATCGCGCTCGCCATCGCCGCCCAGATGACGGAGGCGCTCTACCGATGAAGTTCGGGCCGATCCCGATCGAGAATGCCGAAGGGGCGTTGCTGGCCCACTCGATCCGGGTGGAGCGGGCGGTCTTCCGCAAGGGGCGGGTCCTTTCGGCAGCGGATCTGGCTGCGCTTGCCGAGGCAGGCGTGGAGCGCGTGACGGCCGCGCGGTTCGAGCCGGGCGATATGGCCGAGGACCGCGCGGCCGCGGCCGTCGCCGCGACCGTCGCCGGGGACGGGCTGGAGGTCGCGGCGCCCTTCACCGGGCGCGTCAACCTGTTTGCCGAAGCGCGCGGCGTGCTGACCGTGGATGCGGCGCGGGTGGACCGGCTGAACCTTCTCGACGAGAGCGTGACCCTGGCGACGCTGCCGCCCTACAGCCTTGTCGAGCGGCGCCAGATGGTCGCCACGGTCAAGATCATCCCCTTTGCCGCGCCGGGCGAGGTCGTGGAGCAGGTCGAGGGCCCGCTGATGGCCGTGCATCCGCTCGCGCCGAAGCGGGTTGCGCTCATCCAGACCGAACTGCCGAGCGTCAAGCCGAGCGTGCTCGACAAGACGGTGGAGATCACCCGCCGGCGCGTGGAGGCGCTGGAGGGAGAGCTGATCGGCGAACGGCGGTCGGCTCATGAGGAAACGGCGCTGTCGGAGGCCATCGGCGAAAGCCTGCAACAGGCGCCCGACGTGCTGCTGATCGCGGGCGCCTCGGCCATCGTGGACCGGCGCGACGTGCTTCCGGCTGCAATCGAGGCCGCAGACGGCGAGATCGAGCATTTCGGGATGCCGGTCGATCCCGGCAACCTGCTGCTGATAGCGCGGATCGGCGAGGTGCCGGTCATCGGCCTGCCGGGATGCGCGCGCTCGCCCAAACCGAACGGCTTCGACTGGGTGCTCCAGCGCCTCGCCGCCGGCCTCGATGTCGGGCGGCGGGAGATCATGTCGATGGGAGTCGGCGGCCTGCTGGTCGACATTCCGACACGGCCCCAGCCGCGGACACGGAGCCGGCCTGCTGCGGAGCCGCCCCGCCTGCCGCGCATCGCAGCCCTGGTGCTGGCCGCCGGGCAGTCCCGGCGCATGGGGTCCGCAAACAAGCTGCTGGCGGAGGTGGACGGCGCCGCCATGCTCCAACGCGCGCTGGAAGCCGCGCGCGCCTCCCAGGCGGCCTCCGTGCTGGTGGTCACCGGCCACGAGCGCGAGCGCATCGAGGCGGCTGTCGATGCCCCGACGGTTCACAATCCCGACTATGCGGACGGGCTCTCGACCTCGCTCGCCGCAGGCATCGCGGCGCTGCCCGAAGATGTTGACGGCGCGGTGGTGCTGCTGGCCGACATGCCGTTCGTTTCGGCCACGCATATCGACCGGCTGATTGCGGCCTTCAACCCGCTGGAAGGCCGGTCGATCTGCGTGCCGACCTTCAACGGCAAGCGCGGCAACCCCGTGCTCTGGGGCCGGGAGCTGTTCGCGGAGATGGGCGGCATTTCCGGCGATGTCGGCGCCAAGCACCTCATCGGCGCAAACGGAGACCTGCTGGTCGAGGTGCCCATGCCGGACGGGGGCGTGCTCCACGATGTCGATACGCCCGCCTCCCTCGCCAAGGCCCGGTCGGGATAACAGGCATCGCGCCTATTCGCCGGGATGCAGGCGTCCCTTCGATACGCGCCCGGACGGACTTGTGCTTGTGGGCGGCGTAGTTGTCGAGGACGGCGTGGACCGGCGCATTCGTTTGTGACTTTTCGCCGCCCCGCCGTCGTCCAAAGTTTAGCCCGGATTTCTCACCGGGGGTAGGTGCATCGGGGCTCTGCATGTGAGAAAGTACTTCTGCTTCAAAGACTTGTCCTGTTGCAGAGGAGCGCCCCGATGCGTACAGAGTGTAACCCGACGCGGATGCGATTTGCACG
>JAJEAZ010000010.1 GCA_022824105.1 Alphaproteobacteria bacterium | reverse complement strand
AGGCTGCCTCATCACCGGCCTCGAGAACGACGCGGACCTCGCCGCGCTCTGCCGCCGGAATGTCGAGGCGAACGGCCTCGACCGGACGGTGGACGTCATCGTCGGCGACCTGCGCGCCCCGCCGGCCCGCCTCGGGCCCGCGAGCTTCGACCACGCAATGGCCAACCCGCCCTGGAATTCCAACGGGGCCGGCCCACCGCCCCGCAACGAGCAGCGTGCGAAAGCGCATGTCGAGCAGGGCGCGGACCTCGTGCACTGGGTGCGGTTCGCGGCCACCATGCTGCGCCGCGGCGGCACGCTGACGACGATCCTGACGGCCGAGCGCCTGGACGAGCATCTTGGAGCCTATACCGCTTCCGGGATCGGCGAGACGGTCGTCGTCCCCCTCTGGTCGAAGGATGACGGCCGCCCGGCCCACCGGGTCATCCTGCGCGGCCGCAAGGACGTCCGGGCGCCGGTTTCCCTGCTCCCCGGATTCGTCCTGCATGTCAACAACGGCAGCTACGCGCCTGAAATAGAACACATATTGCGGCACGGCGCGGCGCTGGACTTTACATGGCGGCGCCGATAGCCGAAAGCTTCGCCACCCAAACGAAACGCGCACCGCGAAACGGGAGAGAAACCCTATGAGCATCGAACGATTCGACCGCACCAGCCCGCCGGGCCCGATGATGAGCCGCTGCGTGGTCCGGGGCGACATGGTCTATCTGGCGGGCCTCGTGGCGCGCGACACGAGCGGCGGCGTGGAAGCCCAGACCGCGGACATCATCGAACAGATCGACGGCTACCTGGAGCGCGCCGGCACCTCGAAATCCAACCTGCTGACGGCCAATCTCTGGATCACCGACATGGCGAACTTCGCGGCCATGAACAAGGTCTGGAACGGTTGGGTCGATCCCGAGAACCCCCCGGCCCGCGCCTGTGTGAAGGCGGACCTGGCGCGGCCCGAAATCCTGGTCGAGATCATGGTGACCGCGGCGCGGTAACACGCGATTCGACCTGAATGAATCGACCGGCAGTCGTCAGCCGGCACCGACGTCGCAGTCGGTTTGTCGCCCCGGCACCCCTTTCGTCACCCCGGCCCTCGAGCCGGGGTCCATCCATGGCTCGCGTAGCCGCCGCAGCCGGTGGAGAGCAGGCTCAACCGCTGAAACTGCTGCCAGAACCAAGGCTGGGCCCCGGATCGGGGTCCGGGGCGACGGTTGGGGAGTATGCAACGCCAAGCCAACAGTCGCAGATGTGTGAATCCGATAGGGCTCAGGGCCGGGGTGACGGTTGCGCCCCGGTTCGCAAGGCAACGCCGTCGGTTTCCGCGCCAGCGTCGCATGAGACGGGGGAGCGGCCCGGTGAGTGAAGCGGGGTCGCCCGCCCCCGTCTGGGCGTTGACGACGGGCGAGGCCGGCGCGGCCGGGCAGGCCGAGGGGCTGGCGGCGGCTGTCGGACGGCCCTATGAGGTAAAGACGGTCCGGTTGCTCCGCCCCTGGTCGTGGCTGCCGGCGCACCGGCAGGCGCCGGGCCTGCTGCAAACCGGACTGGATGAACGCCTCGGCCCGCCCTGGCCGGAACTGCTGATTACCTGCGGCCGGCGGAGCGCGTCGGTCTCCGTCGCCGTCCGGCGCGCGTCTGGCAGGCGGTGCTTTACCGCCCATATCCAGAATCCGCGCGTCCCCCTCCGCCATTTCGACCTGGTCGTCCCGCCGCGCCATGACGGCGTTTCCGGCCCCAACGTCGTGGCGACGCGGGTGGCGCTCCACCGCCTGACGCCGGAGGCGCTCGCCGCCGCCGCCGACGCCTGGCGAAGCCGGTTCGCGGATTTGAATGTCGCCGTGCTGCTGGGCGGCCGAAGCCGGTCCCACCGTTTCACGCCGGAAACCCTGGAGGCGCTGGCGGACGGCCTCGCAAGGCTCGAAGGGCCAGTCGCGGTCACCGCCTCCCGGCGCACGGAGCCGGCCGTCATCGCCGAGCTCAAGGCCCGGTTGCCGGAAGCCTGGTTCTGGGACGGAACCGGCTGCAACCCCTATCCCGGCATGCTGGCGCTCGCCCGGCATATCGTGGTCACGGAAGACTCGGTCTCCATGACCAGCGAGGCGGTATCGACCGGCAAGCCCGTCTATGCAGCGCGCATGGCGGGCGGCAACCGGCGGCTGGCGCGCTTCCAGACGGCCCTGCGGGAGGAAGGAATCCTCCGCCCGTTCGAGGGCCGGCTGGCGGAATGGCAATACGAACCCGTTAACGAGGTGCCGCGCGTCGCCGCCGAATTGCTCCGGCGCATGGAAGCCAGGAGTTTGCAGGCGGAGCGTTTGCGGGGAGAATAGCGGCGGTTCGTCTCGGGAGGCTTGCGATGACTTTCGACAATCCCGGTCTGGAAATCCGTCCGAGCGACGCGCCGGTCGGGGCCGAAGTGTTCGGCGCGGACCTCTCGGCTCCGCTGCCCGATGAAGTCTTCGCAGCGTGCGAAGCGGCCTTCGACCGCTACAGCGTGCTGTGCTTCCGGGGCCAGTCGCTGACGCCGGAGGCCCTCCTCGCCTTCTCCCGCCGGCTGGGCGAGATCAAGGTCAACGCCTTCGACCAGCACGCGCTGGAAGGATTCCCGGAGGTGCTCAAGGTCTCCAACCTGCAGGACGAGGGAGGACGCGCGCTCGGCTATGCCGATGCCGGCAGCCACTGGCACACCGACATGTCCTATACCGCCGAGCCGCCGCGCCGGACTTTGCTCTATGCGCTTGAAGTCCCCCATGACGATTCGGGCGAGCCTCTCGGCCCCACCCTGTTCGCCAGCGCCGCGGCGGCCTATGACGCGCTCGACGAGGAAACCCGCGCGTGCATCGAGTCCCTGCAGGCGGTCCACCGCTTCGCCGCCAAGGAGCGCGGCGTGAAGACGCCGGTTGCCGTCACCCGCGAACAGATCGAGAAGAACCCGGACGCCCGCCATCCGGTCGCCCGCCCGCACCCGAAGACCGGCCGCAAGGCGCTCTATGTGCGCAAGGGCGAGTGCATCGGCATAGACGGCATGGACGACGCAGAAGCGCTTCCGCTGATCGACCGGCTCTCCGACCTCATCGTCGAGGACCGGTTCATCTACCGCCACCGCTGGGCCGTCGGCGACCTGCTGATGTGGGACAACCCCGCCGTCCAGCACGTCGCCATCCGCGACTATGAATGGCCCCAGCGCCGCGCCATGTGGCGCACGACGGTCAGGTAGCAGGGCTTGGGTCGGCCCGGCGGCAGTCCGCCAATCGGATTGTCTTTGCGCCCAGCGTCTCGTAGCGGGCTTCGTGGCAGGTCAGGACCACGATCTGGAGCGAGGCCGCCGCTTTCCTGAGCGCGAGTTCCATACGGCGGAAGCGCTCGTCGTCGCTGTTGACCAGCGGGTCGTCGAGGATCAGCGCGACCGGCCTGCCCTTCTCGCGCAACAGGTCGGCCAACGCCAGCCGGGTCAGCACGGCGACCTGCTCGCGCGCGCCGATGCTGAGGGTAGCGAAGGGTTCCTCAACCCCGTCCCGCCGAAGCGAGACGATTTCCAGGTCGTCCTCGCTCAGCCGCAATTCCGTCTCGGGGAAGAGCATGCGCAGATAAGGCTGCAAGCGCTCCCGCACCGGCCCGAGGAAGGTCTCCTTCGCCTCCCGCTCCGCTTCGCGCAGCGTCTCCAGCAGCAGCTTCCACGCTTTCGCGTCGGCCTCGACCCGCGCCAGTTCGCCACGAGCGATGTCGAGTTCGCCCTTCTTTTGCCCGAGCTCCTCCGCGAGGCCCCGCTGACCGAGGGTGTGCAGTTCGACGGCAAGGTCGCGCTCGGCGCGCGCGCTGTCCTCGATCCGGGCCTGCAGCCGGTCGAGAGCCTCTTCCGCGCGCTGGCGTTCGATCCGCAACGCTTCCGGATTCATGGCGTCCCGCTCCGCGAGCACCGCTTCGTGCTCCGAGCGGCGTTTCGTCGCCTCTTTCGCCGCCGCCGCGGCCTGCTCGGCCAACGCCTCATCCGACGCGGCGCGGCGCGCTTCTTCCAGCGCGGCCCGGCGTCCAGCCGCCGCTTCCACCCTTTGCCTGTGCTCCGCGTCCGCCTCTATGCGCCCTTCCCGCAGCCGGTCATGCAGTTTGCGCGCCTCGTCCCGCCCCGATACCGCCTGCCCGGCCGCGCGTTCCGCCTCGTCCCGCTCCGCTAGCGCCGTCCGCTCGGCGACCTGCGCGGTTTCGACATCGGGCGGTTCGCCCGCATCCGGCCCCGTCAGCGCGGACAGGCGGGCCCGCCGCTCCCGCACCGAGTCCCGAAGGGTATCGAGTCCTTCCGGCGCAAGGCCCCGGAGTTCGCCCTTCAGGGTTTCCATTTCCGCCTGCGAGGCCTGTCTGGCGCGCAGGGCCGTCTCCGCGTCCGCCAGGTCTGTCCGACCCAGGCGGCGCAGGCCCTCGCCCATCCGGTCTTCCAGGTCGGACAGGTCGGCCCGTAGCCGCGCCAGGTCCCGGCCGCCGGGAACAACCTCCAGCGCGCCGAAATCCTGGAGATGGAAGGTGCTGCGTTCGGTAACGCGCACGGCCTCGCCGGTATCCACGGTGCGCCCGTCCCGCGACACGCTCCGCCCGCCTTCCGGGGAAAATACGAGCGTGGCCGCGGCCGCCTCCAGCGCGGCAACCAGACCTATCTGCTGCTCGCGCAGCTTCTGCAGCCCGGAGACAATGTCCTCGTTCACCGGATTGGCGGCGAGCGCCTGCTCCCCGTGCTCGATCCGCTCCTCCAGCGCTTCGGCCTGCTTCAGCCGCGCGTCGAGCGTCTGCAACCCTGCCGCGATCTCCGCCCGTTCGAGGGTTCGGCGCGCCGCCTCCCAACCTGCATTCGCCTCTCTTCGCCGGCTGTTGCAGGAGGCAAGAGCTTCCTCCGCGTCCGCCAGCCTCCGCCCGGCGTCGAGATAGTCGGGCTCCAGGTCCTTCAGCGCCGCCTCGGCCTCGCCGGTCTGCCGGACGGTCGCCTCGGCCTCTTCGACCAGCGCCTGCCGCGTCTTCCGGGCGCCCTCGGCCGCCTCTCCGGCGCTTCGGGCCTGCTCCATTCGCGCCTCTGCGGTTTCGAGCCGGCCTTCCACCGCTTCAAGCCCGCGAAGAGCGGCCCCGGCCCCCTCGGCCTCCTCCTGCGCCCTCGCGAGCGCGCCGTCGCGCTCATAGCGCGCAAGGCTTTCCCGCAGCTTCCCGAGCCGCTCCACCTGCTCGTCATAGCCGCGAAGATCGGCTTCCAGCGCCTTGCACGCCTCCTCAAGCGCCTCCACATCCCTGCGGGGACCGCTCAACGTATCGCGTTCGCGTCCGGTCCGGGTGTAGTAGTCGCCGGCGCGCGCCTCCACGAGGTCCAGCAGCCGGCGGCCGCGCTCCCCGCCGAGCACCTGCCCGACTTCGCCTTCTATG
>JAJEAZ010000265.1 GCA_022824105.1 Alphaproteobacteria bacterium | reverse complement strand
TTGTCGGCGCGGGCTTCGCTGGCATGTACATGCTGCACTGCCTGCGCCGGCTCGGCTTCTCGGCGCGCGTGTTCGAGGCGGGCGGCGATGTCGGCGGCACCTGGTACTGGAACCGCTATCCGGGCGCGCGCTGCGACATCGAGAGCCTGCAATACTCCTATTCCTTCTCCGAAGAGCTCGACCAGGAGTGGGAGTGGACCGAGAAATACGCCCCGCAACCGGAGATCCTGTCCTATGCCCGGCATGTGGCGGACCGGTTCGACCTCCGCCGGGACATATGCTTCGACACGAGGGTGACGGCGCTCGCTTTCGACGAGGCCGCGAAGCGCTGGCATGTCGAGACGGACCGGGGCGGGAGCTGCTCGGCGCAGTTCTGCATCATGGCGGTGGGCTGCCTCTCCGCCGCCAACCATCCGCATTTCGAGGGCTTCGAGAACTATCGGGGCGAGGTGCTGCACACCGGCGAGTGGCCGCATGAGCCGGTGGATTTCTCCGGCCGGCGCGTGGCGGTCATCGGCACGGGCTCCTCGGCGATCCAGTCGATTCCCGTCATCGCCGGGCAGGCCGCGGCGCTCACCGTCTTCCAGCGCACGCCCAACTATGCCGTGCCCGCCTGGAACGCCCCGCTGGACCCGGACCGCGTGCGCGCCTTCAAGGCCGACTATCCCGCTTTCCGCGCCAAGGCCCGCTCCCGCCCGACCGGCTCCTACTTTCCCTACAACACCCGCCCGGCTCTCGGCTCGACGCCGGAGGAGCGCCGCCGGCAATATGAGGAGTTCTGGGCGCGCGGCGGGTTGCCCTTCCTCGGCGCCTTCGGCGACCTGCTGTTCGACAAGGCGGCGAACGACACCGCCGCGGAGTTCGCGCGCGGGAAAATCCGCGAGCGGGTGGACGACCCCGAA
This sequence comes from Alphaproteobacteria bacterium, assembly GCA_022824105.1. Classification (GTDB taxonomy): domain Bacteria; phylum Pseudomonadota; class Alphaproteobacteria; order Bin95; family Bin95; genus Bin95. Next base: position 4,123 of record JAJEAZ010000265.1, on the reverse strand, counting down.
ACCGCCGAACTGCTCTGCCCCGACAATGTGTTCGGCTGCAAGCGGCTCTGCGTCGATACCGGCTATTACGAAACCTACAATCAGGGCCATGTGGCGCTGGTCGACGTATCGGAGCGGCCCATCGAGCGCTTCACCGCCGGCGGCATCGTGGCCCACGGCGTCGAATATCGTGCCGATACGGTGATTTTCGCCACCGGATTCGCGGCGATGACCGGCTCGTTCGACCGCATCCGCATTACCGGCCGGGGCGGGTTGACGCTGGCGGAGAAATGGCGGGCCGGCCCGCTCAACTATCTGGGCCTCGCCGTGGCGGGCTTCCCCAATTTCTTCACCATCACCGGGCCCGGCAGCCCGTCGGTGCTGGCGAACATGCTTCCCTCCATCGAGCAGCATGCGGACTGGATCGCGGACTGCGTGGCGCATATGCGCGACGCCGGCGCCCGGAGCATCGAGGCACTGGAGGGCAATGAAGCCGACTGGATCGCGCATGTGGCCGATGTCGCGTCGATCTCGCTGCGCTCGACCTGCTCCAGCTGGTATGTCGGCGCCAACATTCCGGGCCGGCCGCGCGTCTTCATGCCCTATATCGGCGGCTTCCCCGTCTATGTGCAGAAATGCAACGAGGTGCTGGCGGCCGGCTTCGAGGGATTCGTCCTGGACGCGCCCGCCTCCGCACCGCCGAAGGTGCGCCTGACGGAGCGCTGGCAGGTCACGCTCGACCCGGACGTGCTGTCCCCCGCCGACATCGCCGCCGGCCGCGTGCCAATCGTCTGACGCGCCCCCGTGATCGCCGACATCGTCTCCTTCTGGCTGGCCGACAGCCTCGACAGCCCGGAGCGCGCCTCGGCGCGGCGGGACTGGTGGTACAGGGGCGGGCCGGAGGTGGATGACGAGATCCGCGCGCGCTTCGGCCACCTGGTGCCGCGCGCCTGCGCCCGCGACCCGGAGCTGACGGGCTGGCGCGAGACGCCGGAGGGCGCGCTCGCCCTCATCCTGCTGCTCGACCAGTTCACGCGGAACATCCATCGCGGCACGGTGGATGCCTATGCGGGCGACGCCCCGGCCTTCGAGATCGTGCGCCATGCCATCGGGCATGGGCTCGACCGGGCGCTGCATCCGGTAGCCTGCATCTGGCTCTACCACCCCTTCCACCATTCCGAGGAACTTGCCGAACAGGACCGCGGCCTCGACCTGCTGCGGACCCTCAGGCGGGCGGCCGACCCGGCATGGCGGGCCTATGTGGACCGCAGCATCCAGGGCTGGACGCGCCATCGCGACATCGTCGCGCGCTTCGGCCGCTTCCCGCACCGCAACGCCGTGCTGGGCCGCCCGAGCACGCCGGAGGAAGAGGCGCATATGGCCGAGGGCGGCGAGAGCTTCGGCCAGGGGCTGCAGGCGAGCGGCGCGGCGGGCTAGCCCTTTTCCGCTTCCTCCGCCGGCCCCGTCAGTTCCGGGGCCTGAAGGGTCCGGGGCTCCGTCTCCAACTGCTCCAGCGGCGGAATGGCCTCGCTGGCCGAAACCACGCCCAGCCCCTCCAGCTTCCGCGCCGACGGCAAGACCTGCCGTTCCAGCGTGCCGACGCCCCTGTTGTAGCGGTCCACGGCCTGCCGCAGGGACTTGCCGACATCCTCCATGCGGCCGCCGAACCGCTTGACGCGCTCGTACAGCTCCCGCCCGGTGTCCGCTACGGCCCGGGCATTCTCGGTCAGCGCCTCCTGTTGCCAGCCATAGGCGACAGCCTTGACCAGCGCGATCAGGGTAATCGGGGTTGCAATCAACACCCTGTTGTTCACAGCCTCGTCGAACAGGCTCGGTTCGCGCTCGAACGCGGCGGCCACGAATGCGTCGCTGGGCACGAACATGACAACGAAGTCCGGCGATCCCGGAAGCGCATTCCAGTATTCTTTCGACGACAGGGAACGAACATGGTTGCGGACATGCCTCGCCAGCGCATCGAGGTCAGCGGCCCGCCTGGTCTCGTCTTCCTCCGCCACGGCCCTCTGATAAGCAGGCAACGGCGCCTTGGCGTCCACCACGACCGACTTGCCGCCAGGCAAGTGAATCACCGCATCGGGCCGTTGAGCGCCGGTCTCGCCCGGCAGGTTCACCTGCTCGTTGAAATCGACATGCTCCATCATGCCCGCCAATTCGAGCACTCTGCGCAATTGTCGTTCTCCCCACATGCCGGCCCCCGCCGGCCTGGCGAGCGCCAGCGCCAGCTTGCCCGTCGTCGACTGGAGCGTTTTCATCTGCTCGGTGATCGCGCCGTAAGCTTCCTTGCGCGACTTCTCCAGCTCCTGCGCCCGGTCTTCGACCTTCTTCAACTCCTCGCGGATCGGCCTGACCAGCGCTTCGACGGCTTCCTCGCGCGCCTTCAGGGCCGCGCCTGCTTCGACCTTGTGCGTCTCGAAGCGCTCGCTGACCAAGCGCAGAAAGTCGTCGCTGTTCTTACCGAGCGCCTCGGCGGCGAGCGCAGCGAAGCGGCTCCCGGTCGTCCTGTCGATTTCCTCCAGGCGCGCCTCGGCCCGTTCGGCCCGGCTTCGCGCAGGCGCGGCGAAGGCGAACCAGACAAGCGCCGCGCCCCCGAGCGCGCACAGGGCGGGCAGCCAGATTTCCATGCATTCTCCCGTCTCTACCCGGGGCGGGGATAGACGAAAGCCTTTTCGCGGGCAATGCGCAGCGCCTACACTCGGCCCGGCAGCAATCGGGAGGCGGGCATGGCCGAACTGGACGCCGCTGAGCGGGACTTCTTCTGGGAGCATGGCTACGTCGTGGTCGAGGACGCGGTGGACGCCTCCCTGCTGGCCGCGCTCCGGCGCGACTTCGCCGGCTGGATCGAAGAAAGCCGCAAGCACGGCGAACCATACGGCGACACTGCCGACGGGCGGCCCCGCTTCGACCTGGAGCCCGGCCATTCGGCGGACCGGCCGGGGCTCCGGCGCGTCAACGCCCCGATCGAGGTGTCAGAGGCCTATTTCCGCGCGACGGCCGACAGCCGGATGACGGACTGCGTGGCGGACCTCATCGGCCCCGCCGTCAAGCTGCACCACACCAAGATCAACTCCAAGCTGCCCGGCGGGCACACGGAGGTGAAGTGGCACCAGGACTTCCCCTTCACCCCGCACAGCAATGCCGACATCGTGACCGCGCTGCTGATGGTGGACGAGGTGACGGAGGAGAACGGCCCGCTCAAGGTGCTGCCCGGCTCGCACCGGGGGCCGATCCACGGGCTCTGGCACGGCGGCGCGTTCACCGGCGCGGTCGCCGACGAGGTGGCCGCTGAATCGGAGAAGGCCGCGGTGATCTGCACGGGGCCCGCGGGCGCCGTCTGCCTGATGCACACGCGCCTCCTGCACGGGTCCTCGCCCAACCGCTCAGACCGGCCCCGCACCTTGCATATCTCGGTCTACAGCGCGGAGGACGCCGTGCCGAGTTCGCCCAACCCGGTGCCCAACCGCTATGAAGGCCTGATGGTCCGGGGCGAGCGCAGCGGCCGCATCCGCTCCACCGCCTTCGAGTTGCAACTGCCCCAGCTCCCGACCACGGCCTCCTTCTTCGACCAGCAGGCGAAGCACGGGTAGGCGGAGAGGCCCCTTCCGCTCGCGAGCCGCTAGTTCCTTACCGCAGATCCGGCAGTCACCTCGGCGGTGGAGAAACCGGAATAGTCGAGCGCCAGGTCGGCGGCCACGGCGATGACGGCCATCGCAAGGAAAGCGATCAGCATGGCTCTCATCTCTGGCGTCCTCCTTCCTTCGTCGCGTGCTTCAGGAACGCGATCAGGTCACTGCGGTCCGCGGGTTTCGCGATCCGCTGCATCGGCATCTTGGAGCCGGGCACGAACCGGGCCGGCCCCTCGTCGAACAGCGCGTCGATGGTGTCCTCGTTCCAGACGAACTCCGCCTCGCGCAGCACCCGCGAATACTTATAGTCCGAAACGCCGCCTGCGGGGCGCCCGAAAACGCCGAAAAGAGTCGGACCCGCACGCCGGAGCCCTTCCGGCTCCAGCGTGTGGCAGATCGAGCATTTGCGCTGGAACTGGCGCTCGCCGTTGCCCATGCTGGCCGGGTCGCGCAGGAAGCTGCGCTCGCCGCCGGCCATCAGCCCGCCCGCGCCCAGCGCCGCG
>JAJEAZ010000178.1 GCA_022824105.1 Alphaproteobacteria bacterium | reverse complement strand
GTGATGAGGGGCAGCAGGATGATGTCGTGGAACCAGGCGATGTTCTCCATCGTCGGGGTGACGGGTTCCTGGAAGCCCAGGCCCCACGGTTCCGGCTGGCCTGCCGAGGCGCCGCCGGCCGCCATGCCGGAAAGCAAGGCTGCAGCGCCCAAGGCCGCGAATCTGTGCATGGCCGATGGTCCTCCAACGTCCTCTACGGGGCCTGTCATAGCCCGGATTGCGGGCCTTGTAGAGACCGTTCGGACAATAAAAGCGGCGGCACGCGCGGTTTATGCGACCCGTTGTCCCAAGTTTGCGCGGGCTGCTGTAGAATCGCCTTCTGCGCGACCAGCCGCAACCCCGCCGAAGGAGCGCCGCGAGCCCATGTCTGTTGCCCCGTCCTCCACCCCGTCCGGCCCCGCTGCGCTCGAGGAGACCGAGGCCGTCTTCTTCGAGCGCGCGCGCCTCGACCGGGGCGCCGCCGAACGCATCCTCGACGACGCGCTCGCCGGCGCGGACGACGGCGAGCTCTATCTGCAATACGCCGTCTCGGAAGGCCTGACGCTGGACGACAGCCGGCTCTCCGGCGCCACCTACGACATCTCCCAGGGCTTCGGCCTGCGCGCCGTGGCCGGCGAGACGACGGGCTACGCCCATGCCGCGAGCCTGGACGAGCCGGCGCTCCGCCGGGCGGCGGAGGCGGTGCGCGCGGTCTCCTCCGGCCATGGCGGCGCGCTGGCGCTGCCCCCTGCGTCGGCCAACCGGCGGCTTTACGGCCCGGAGAACCCGCTGGACGGGCCGGATTTCGCGGAGAAGGCGGCGCTGCTCGGCCGCATCGACGCCTATGCCCGCGCCGCCGACCCGCGCGTCGTCCAGGTGACGGCCTCGATCGCCGGCGCCTGGCAGGCGGTGCGCATCCAGCGCGCCGGCGGCGAGGCGGCCGCGGACATCCGCCCGCTGGTGGTGGTGCGGGTGCAGATCGCCGTGCGGGCCCCGGACGGGCGGGTGGAGACCGGCTCTCATGGCTGCGGCGGCCGGGTCGGCTTCGGGGAATTCCTGGAGGAAGCGGCCTGGAAGGCGCAGGTGGACGAAGCGCTGCGCCAGGCGCTGGTCAAGATCGACGCCGTGCCCGCGCCCGCCGGCGAGATGAGCGTGGTGCTCGGCCCCGGCTGGCCGGGCGTGCTGCTGCACGAGGCGGTCGGCCACGGGCTGGAGGGCGATTTCAACCGCAAGGGCACGAGCGCCTTCGCCGGCCTGATCGGCGAGCGCGTGGCGGCGCCGGGCGTGACCGTGGTGGACGATGGCGGGCTGGAGGACCGGCGCGGCTCGCTCACCGTCGATGACGAGGGCACGCCCACCGCACGCAACGTGCTGATCGAGGACGGCATATTGAAGGGCTTCCTGCAGGACCGGCTGAACGCGCGGCTGATGGGCGTGGCGCCCACCGGCAACGGCCGGCGCGAGTCCTTCGCGCATGCGCCCATGCCGCGCATGACCAACACCTTCATGCTCGCCGGCGACCGCGAGCCGGAGGAGGTGATCGCCTCCGTGGACCGGGGCCTCTACGCGGTCCAGTTCGGCGGCGGGCAGGTGGATGTGACGAGCGGCAAGTTCGTCTTCAACGCCACCGAGGCCTATCTGATCGAGAACGGCAAGGTCGCGGCCCCGGTGCGCGGCGCCACCCTGATCGGCAACGGCCCGGACGCGCTCACCCGCGTCGCCATGATCGGCAATGACCTCGCGCTCGACGACGGCATCGGCATGTGCGGCAAGGCCGGCCAGTCCGTCCCCGTCGGCGTCGGCCAGCCCACGCTCCGCATAGACGCCATGACCGTCGGCGGCATGGCGGGGTGAGGGGAATGGCATCGCTGCGGATTGAATCTTGATTCGTACATATCTGTACGATTACCATGACCGGTGACGAGTTCATTGCGCGCGTCAGGCAAATAGGCAGGGAGCGTGGAATCACGGTGCGTTTCGATCCCCGGAAAGGCAAGGGCAGCCACGGACGGCTCCTTCTCGGGCAACGCTTCACCACGGTGAAGGACCGCCGCAAGGAAATCGGCCCGGGCCTGTTTGCCGCCATGTTGCGGCAGTTGGGGCTGACCCGCGACGACGTGAGATGAGCATCAAAGGCAGCGCACAGGAAGGCACAAACGATGCGGCTCGCTTATCCCGTTAGTCTGGAACCGCAGCCGGACGGAACCGTCCTCGTGTCGTTCCCCGACATTCCCGAGGCCCTGACCGAAGGCGACACGGACGAGGAGGCCCTGTCCGAGGCGGAGGACTGCCTTATCGCAGCCCTGGGCGGGTATATCGAACTGCGGCGTTCCGTTCCGAAACCGTCTCCGGCCCGCGGGCGGCCGTTGATCGCCCTGCCCGCCCTGGCGGCGGCGAAACTGGCGCTCTACTGCGCCATGCGCAGCCACGGACTGGGCAATACCGCGCTTGCCGCCGAGCTCGGAACGACAGAGGGCGCGGTTCGGCGCCTGCTCGATCTGGACCACCGTTCGCATATCGACCGGGTCGAGGCGGCGCTTCGGCTGCTCGGTGAACGACTCGTCGTCACGACGCAGGCGGCATGACCGGGACCGCCAGCGTCGGCAGTTTCGACTATGTGATCGTCGGCGGGGGGTCGGCGGGGTGCGTGCTGGCGAACCGGCTTTCGGAGGACGCGCGCAACCGGGTGCTGCTGCTGGAGGCCGGCGGGCGCGACAACTACATCTGGATCCGGATCCCCGTCGGCTACCTCTACACCCAGAACAACCCGCGCACCGACTGGTGCTTCGCCACCGAGGCGGAGCCGGGGCTGAACGGACGCGCCATCCCCTATCCGCGCGGGCGCGGGCTCGGCGGCTCCTCCTCGATCAACGGCATGGTCTATATGCGCGGCCAGGCCCGCGACTATGACGGCTGGGCGCAGATGGGCAACCGCGGCTGGTCCTGGGACGACGTGCTGCCCTGGTTCCGCAAGTCCGAAGGTCATTTCGGCCCGCCGGACGAGTTCCACGGCACGGGCGGGGAATGGCGGGTGGAGCAGCCGCGCGTCGGCTGGGAGATCCTCGACGCCTTCCAGCGCGCCTGCGCCGATATCGGCCTGCACCCGACGCCCGACTTCAACGACGGCGACAATGAGGGCACCGGCAAATTCATGGTCAACCAGCGCAGCGGCACCCGCTGGAACACCGCGCGCGGCTTCCTGCGGCCGGCGGAGAAGCGCCCGAACCTGACCGTGCTGACCGGCGCCCGCGCGCGGCGCATCCTGTTCGACGGCCACCGCGCGACCGGCCTCGAATTCCGCCGCAAGGGCCGGGACGAACGGGCGGAGGTCGCGGGCGAGCTCGTGCTGGCGGCGGGCGCCATCGGCTCGCCGCATCTGCTGCAGGTCTCCGGCGTCGGGCCGGGCGCGCTGCTGCAGGAGAAGGGCGTGGCGGTGCGCCATGAGCTTGCGGGCGTCGGCGGCAACCTCCAGGACCACATGCAGATCCGCATGGCGTTCCGCGTCTCCGGCGTGGACACGCTCAACCGGCGCGCGAACAGCCTCTGGGGCCGGCTCGGCATGGGGCTGGAATATGCGCTGTTCCGGCGCGGGCCCCTCACCATGGCGCCGAGCCAGCTTGGCGTCTTCGCGAAGTCCGACCCCTCGCGCGAGACCGCCAATGTGCAATATCATGTGCAGCCGCTCTCGCTCGACCGGTTCGGCGAGCCGCTGCACCGCTTCCCGGCCTTCACCGCCTCGCCCTGCAACCTCCGGCCGGAGAGCCGGGGGTGGGTGACGCTCAAATCCCCGGACCCGGAGGAGCCGCCCGCGATCCGGCCCAACTACCTCTCCACGCCCGGCGACCGGCAGGTGGCGGTGGAGTCGGTGAGGCTGACCCGGCGCATCGCCGCCGCGCGATCGCTGGCGCCCTATGCGCCGGAGGAGTTCGTGCCCGGCCCCGCCTTCGAGTCGGACGAGGAGCTGGCCCGGGCCGCCGCCGACCTCGGCACCACCACCTACCACCCGGTCGGCACCTGCAGGATGGGCAGCGGCAGCGAGGCCGTCGTCTCCGACCGGCTGAAGGTCCACGGGCTGGAGAACCTCCGCGTGATCGACGCCTCGGTCATGCCCGCGATCCCCTCCGGCAACACCAACAGCCCCACCATCATGATCGCCGAAAAGGGCGCGGCGATGGCGCTGGAGGACGCGCGGGGGTGAGGGGCGCGCGAGGATGAGGGCGGCCGTCAACTTGACAACTATCGAATCTTTCTATCACAGTCCCATGCTTAATCGGTATTGCTACCTTTTTGGGGGGAGAGGTACCCGTGCCTGGAATACTCAAGGCCCTCGTCGACCAAGGCTTCGATTGCCATCATCCAAGCCTTGCCGACGAACCTGTAGCACCCGCGGAGCAGGAAGAACGCCGCCCCGTATACAAACCTTTTGAAAATCCCCCGGCTCAATCCGACCAACTCAAAGTCAACGATCCACCGCCGGGATCCCGCTCCCTTTTTCGCTACTTTCTAGACGGGTCGATGCGAACGGTGAATGCAGGATACATTACCGACCCCAAACGCCGATTATTGCCTATCTTTATGGCTCAAATCGGTGTTGCGGTTACCGAACTCAGAAACAATACAATTGCTCTCCAATCATACAACAGCAAAAATCTGCTGTTTTTTCCAGACTCGCTTTCCGAAAACGATGTACGTCTAGCCTCGAGTGTTGCTAAAGACACAGCCTCAGCCTCTCGTTTTCCCATAATTGTCGATTCACTGTGCTACGAGGTAGATCAAAATACTCCACCCATCGATAATGCGCGAAAAAAGATTTTAGACACAATGCATGAAATGGAGATTGAAAAAATTATTAAACTTACCGATTCGGGAAGTATCTCCCGCGATAACCTTCTAATGATTGATGGCTCACTCCAATTTTACCGCCACATAGACCAAAATCTAGAAGCCTTCCAGAATGTTGTCGGAGTGGCTAAATCGTTTGACCGCCATACCACTATAGGTTCTGGAAGAAGAGCGATGGATATCGGTTTGCTCATCGCAAACCTAAAGCCCCGTTATCGAACTCCGGCTCGGCGTGTGAAACACCGTAACCGGAGCATCGGCGCTTGGTATTTGCGAATGCACGATACTAGGTCGTGGACTCATAAGCTCGCAACCAGAGCCTGACAGTTGCGATCTTGATCATGGCGAGGAAGTTGGCAGCGAGCTTTTCGTATCGTGTGGCGATGCGGCGGAACTGCTTGAGCTTGTTGAAGGCGCGTTCGATCCG
>JAJEAZ010000031.1 GCA_022824105.1 Alphaproteobacteria bacterium | reverse complement strand
TACCAGGGCGAGGTGAGATAGCCGACCGGCTCGCCGCCGCCCGGCTCCGACACCAGCCAGAAGTCGGGCGCATAGTCGTCGATCGGCTTGCCGCCCAGGCGCAGGCCCACAAGCTGCTGGCGCCAGCACGGGTTGCCGGCTTCCAACCCGGCGCGCATCCGCTCCAGCGCCGCCCTGCCGATATAGTCGGCGGTCTTCTTGCGCGGCACCTGGTAGCCGAGATTGCACTGGAAGGGGTTGGTCTCGTGGTCGAGGTCCTGGCCCCAGGAGAGGATGCCGGCGGCGATGCGGCGCTGGTGGCCGGGCGCAATCACCATCAGCTTGTGCGCCTTGCCGGCTTCCAGAACCGCCTCCCACATGGCGTTGGCGTGCAGGGTCGCGTCGCGCAGGTAGATTTCGTAGCCCTTCTCGCCGGAGAACCCCGTCTGCGAGATGACGGTGGCGCAGCCGCCGACCTCCGCTTCCATGATGCCGTAGAAGGGGATGTCGCGGATCGCGGGGCCCACGAGGTCGGTCATCAGGGCTTCCGACTTCGGCCCCTGGATCTGGACCGGGCAGACGTCGATCTCGTCGATCTCGACATCCATGCGCGCGCCGGTATTGACGCCCTGGAGCCAGAACAGGATGTCGCTGTCGGACAGCGAGAACCAGAACTCGTCCTCGGCCAGCCTGAGCAGCACGGGATCGTTGAGGATGCCGCCTTTCTCGTTGCAGAGGATGACATATTTGCCGTGCATCGGCTGGATGCGGGCGGCGTCGCGGGTGATGACATAGTTGACGAAGCGCTCGGCGTCCGGGCCCTTCACGCGGATCTGGCGCTCGACCGCGACATTCCACATGGTCACATGCTTGGTCAGCGCCTCATATTCCACGGAAGCGCCGCCGTCCTCGGGCCGCACATAACCGCGCGGATGATAGACCCGGTTATAGACCGTGGCCCGCCAGCAGCCGGCCTCGTGGCTGAGGTGCCAGTAGGGCGACTTGCGCACCCGGGTCGAGATCAGCAACTCGGTCTTCGTCGGGCCGCTCTGCCTCAGATTGTAGGGCACGACGCGGTCGGACTGGTCCACGCTGGTAGCCTGTTCCCTGCGATAGCGGGAGTCGGGGCTCGGGGAATTGTCGAGGGGCATGGGCTTCGCGCCTCCGCTGCAGGGAAGATGGCGCCAGATTGCGGGCGCAATTGCGGAGGAATGCGCCCGTTCGCGACGATTTTCGCGGCAGGGACGACAGAAATTTGCTTCCGGGCGCTCGGAAGCGATTGACAACCGGCCGAAGCGTCGGCATTTGCAATCGAAGCGTCATATTGCCGGAGTCGGCCAATGGCTGGCGAGCAGGTATTCCGCGGGAGCGACGGCGCACCTGTCGAGGTGACGCTCCTGCCTATTCCGAACTTCTCCCTCTCCAGTTTCACGGCGTTGGTCGAACCCCTGCGCCTTGCGAACTATGTCGCGGAGCGCCCGCATTACAGCTGGCGCGTCGTGACGCCGGAGGGCGTTCCGGTGCGTTCCAGTTGCGGCGTGGCGGTCGCGGCGGATGAGCCGGCCGAGCGCATCCGGCGCCCGGAGAATGTCGTCGTCTGCGGCGGCGTGGACGGCTGGGCGTTCGAGGACCCCGCCACCTTCGCGCTGTTGCGGCGCTGGGCGCGGGACGGCGCGCATGTCGGCGCGGCATGCACCGGCGCTTATGTGCTGGCCCGGGCCGGCCTCCTGAGTGACCGGTGCTGCACGATCCACTGGGAGAGTCTCGACGGGTTCGCCGAGCGGTTCCCGGATATCGACCTGCGCGCGGCGCTGTTCGAGATCGACCGCGACCGGTTCACCTGCACGGGCGGCGCAGCGGCCTGCGACATGGTCCTGCAGGACATCGGCTGGCGTTTCGGGGAGCAACTGGCGGCGGCGGTGGCCGGCCAGCTTCTCCACGACCGTATCCGCAGCGGCCGCGACGAGCGTTATCTGCCTCACCAGGCCTGGCTCCGCACCAGCCATCCGGTGCTGGTCAAGGCGCTGACCGCGATGGCGGAGCATCGCGAGGAACGCCTGTCCCTGGTCGAGATCGCCCGCGAGGCCAATGTCTCGCCGCGCCAGCTCGAACGGCTGTTCCGGCGCTATCTCGATTCGACGCCGGCGCGCTGGTATTTGCGGATGCGCCTCACACGGGCGCGCCAGCTGCTGATCGAAACGCAAATGCCCGTGACCTGGATCGCGGTGGCCTGCGGCTTCGGCTCGACCTCGCACTTCTCGAAGAATTACCGCCAGTTCTTCGGCGTCTGCCCGCGAGAGGAACGACGCCAGCGCCGCGCCGCGCGCGAACCGGCGCCTCCGCCGTCGCTGACGCGCGCGGCATAGGGCGCGGCCCGGTCCGGCGGCGTTCGGACCCTGCATCGACAAGGGACGGGCGTAACTGTAGGCTCCGCCCTCCGTTTCCCCCGTGGAGGCTTGTCCGCCCATGCCGTCCCGCATCGTTTTCGCCGGCTTGCCGATGCTTTTCGCCGCTGCGCCCGCTCTCGCCCACCACCCGATGGGCGGCGCCATGCCGGAGACCTTCGTGCAGGGGCTGCTTTCCGGCATCGGCCATCCCGTAATCGGGATCGACCATTTCGCCTTCGTCGTGGCGCTGGGGCTGGCGGCGGCCTTCATGCGCAATGTCTGGGCGCCGCCGCTGGCGGCCGTTGCGGGCATGGCGGCGGGCTGCCTGCTCGCGGTCGGGTCCGTCGCCTTGCCGATGGTCGAGGCGGCCGTGGCGCTGTCCGTGCTGCTGCTGGGCGGGATGGTGTTGTTCGGACGCGGGCTTCCGGCCCCGGCCGCAGCCGTCCTGTTCGCCTTCGCCGGCCTCTTTCACGGCGCGGCCTACGGCGCGGCCGTTATCGGCGCGGAGCCGACGCCCATCGTCGCTTATCTCGTCGGCCTCGCGGCCGTGCAGATGGCGATTGCGCTCGGCGCGGCGTTCCTGGTGCGCGGCGTCGGCAAGGCGGTTTCGGCCGCGGCCCTGCAACCGCGGCTTGCGGGCGCGGTCTGCGCCGGCATCGGCCTCGCCTTCACGGTCGAGGCGCTGGAAGGCGCGCTGCTCGGCTGAGACGCCGGCCGCCGGACTATTTCCGCTTCGGCATCGTCTCTGAGAGCGGCGCGACGCGCATCTCCAACGTCACCTGACCGGCCTTCTCGAAGAGGAGCGTGAGCGGGACGCTGTCGCCCGGCGCGAGCCCGGCTTTCAGGCCGAACAGCATCAGGTGGTCGCCGCCGGGCTCGAGCGCCGCCTCGCCGCCGGCGGGGATGTCGATGGCCTCCACCCTGCGCATCTTCATCACGCCGTCTTCGTGGATATGCGTGTGAATTTCGATGCGTTCGGCCGCCGGGCTTTCCGCGCCGAGGAGCCGGTCGGCCCCGCCCCCGTTGCGGACGGTGAGCCAGGCGGCGCCGGGCCGCGAAGGCAGCAGGATGCGCGCGCGGGCGTCCTCGACCGTCAGCGGACCGTCGGCCGAAGCCGGGGCGGCGGCCGAAAGGAACGCGGCCAGTGTCGCCGCGAGGGCGAGGCGGAACATCAGGCGGCGGTCAGCACCCGGAGGCCCCGGTCGAGGCCGTCGATGGAAAGCGGGAACATGCGGTTCGCCATGACCTCCTTGACGATCATGGTGGACGGCGTGTGCTCCCAGCGCGTCTCGGGGCGGGGGTTCAGCCAGATGGAGTTCGGCCACTGGTCGAGCATGCGCTGCGCCCAGAGCAGGCCGGGCTCCTCGTTCCAGTGCTCCACGGAGCCGCCCTTGTAGGTGATCTCGTAGGGGCTCATGAAGGCGTCGCCCACGAAGATCACCTTGTAGTCCTTGGGATAGGTGTTGATGACGTCCCAGGTCGGCGTGCGCTGCTCGTGGCGCCGGCGGTTGTCCCGCCACATATATTCGTAGGTGAAGTTGTGGAAATAATAGTATTCGAGATGCTTGAACTCGGTGCGCGCGGCCGAGAACAGTTCCTCGCAGACCCGGATATGGTCGTCCATCGAGCCGCCGACATCGAAGAACATCAGCACCTTGACGCGGTTGCGGCGCTCCGGGCGCATGATGATATCGAGCAGCCCGCCATTATGCGCGGTGCTGCGGATGGTCTCGTCGAGGTCGAGCTCGTCGTCCTCGCCCACGCGCGCGAATTCGCGCAGTCGGCGGAGCGCAAGCTGGATGTTGCGGATACCGATCTGGACATGGTCGTCATAGTTCTTGTATTCGCGCTTGTCCCACACCTTCAGCGCGCGGCCCTGCCGGCGGCGGCGCTGGCCGATGGCGACGCCCTCCGGGTTGTAGCCGCCGGTGCCGTAGGGCGAGGTTCCGGCGGTGCCGATCCAGCGGTTGCCGCCCTGGTGGCGCTCCTTCTGCTCCTCCAGCCGCTTGCGAAGCTCCTCCATGAGCTTCTCCCAGCCGCCCATGGCCTCAATGGCCGCCTTGTCCTCCTCGCTGAACAGCTTTTCCGCCTGCAGCAGCAGCCATTCTTCGGGGATCTCGTCGCCGAACAGCGTCGCCGTTATCTCCTCGACGCCCTTGAAGAAGGTTCCGAACACGCGGTCGTAGCGATCGAAATATTTTTCGTCCTTCACCAGCGCGGAGCGGGAGAGGTAGTAGAAATCGTCGATATTGTACATGACGAGGCGCCTGTCCATCGCCTCGATCAGCATGAGGAATTCGCGGATCGTCGCCGGTATCTTCGCCTTCTTTACGTCGAAAAAGAAGTTGATGAGCATCAGCGGCCCTCGCGTCTCGCCATGAAGATCAGGCGCTCGAACAGATGCACGTCCTGCTCGTTCTTCAACAGCGCGCCGTAGAGCGGCGGGATCGACTTGTTGCCGTCCTTGCCGCGCAGGACTTCAGGCGGAATGTCCTCCGCCATCAGCAGCTTCAGCCAGTCCAGCAGCTCGGAGGTGGACGGCTTCTTCTTCAGGCCCGGCACCTCGCGCATCTGGAAGAAGGCTTCCATGGACTCTTTCACCAGCTCCTTCTTGATGTCCGGGAAGTGGACATCGACGATCTCCTGCATCGTCTCGGGATCGGGGAAGCGGATATAATGGAAGAAGCAGCGGCGCAGGAAGGCGTCCGGCAGCTCCTTCTCATTGTTCGAGGTGATGATGACGATCGGCCGGACTTGCGCCTTGATCGTCTCGCCGGTCTCGTAAACGAAGAACTCCATGCGGTCGAGTTCCTGCAACAGGTCGTTCGGGAACTCGATATCGGCCTTGTCGATCTCGTCGATCAGCAGGACCACCTTCTCGTCCGAAGTAAAGGCGTCCCAGAGCTTGCCGCGGTCGATATAGTTGGCGATGTCCTTCACCCGCTCGTCGCCGAGCTGGCTGTCGCGCAGGCGCGAGACGGCATCGTATTCGTAAAGGCCGTGCTGGGCCTTGGTGGTGGACTTGATGTGCCAGGTGATGAGCCGCATGCCGAGCGCGGAGGCGACTTCCTCCGCGAGCATGGTCTTGCCGGTGCCGGGCTCGCCCTTGACCAGCAGCGGCCGCTCCAGGGTGATGGAGGCGTTGACCGCCAGCATCAGGTCTTCGGTGGCCACATAGCTGTCGGTGCCGGTGAAACGCATGTCGCTCATGGGGGGCGCCTGCTTCCTTGTGTCTTGTCGCTCTCGCGGTCGGGCGGACCCTAAAGACGGTCTCGGCTCCGATCAAGGCGCGGCGCGGTGACGCGGGAGGGCGGTGCAGGGAGCGGGCGGGCGTTGAATGCTTCGCGCCGGTTCGCTAGAACCGGGCCGGACGACAAGGGGAGGGTCCGGGCCGTGTGGGACAACGGGGTCGGCAAATATCTCTACGGTATGACGATGATCCTCTGCGCCGCGGGCTTCCTGTTCGTGGCGAGCCGCATGCACGGCGTCATGGAGTGGATCGCCTGGATCGGGTTCCTCGGCTGCACGGCTTTCGTCTACTGGCTGATCGCGCACCACACGCGCGAGCCGGGCGGC
>JAJEAZ010000268.1 GCA_022824105.1 Alphaproteobacteria bacterium | reverse complement strand
CTGGCAATGGGTGCGCAGCGCCATCGACATCGGGTTCTTCGGCTCGAACTGCGCCATCAGCCGGGCCCAGAGCAGCCGCGCCGCGCGCAGCTTGGCCACCTCCATGAAGAAGTCCATGCCGATGCAGAAGAAGAAGGAGAGCCGGGGCGCGAAAGCGTCGATGTCCAGCCCCCGCGAGAGCGCGGCGCGGACATAGTCGAGGCCGTCCGCGAGCGTGAAGGCCAGCTCCTGGGTGCAGGTCGCGCCGGCCTCCTGCATGTGGTAGCCGCTGATCGAGATCGAGTTGAAACGCGGCATGTGCCGGGCGGTGTGCGCGATGATGTCGGCGACGATGCGCATGGAGGGCTCGGGCGGGTAGATATAGGTGTTGCGGACCATGAACTCCTTGAGGATGTCGTTCTGGATCGTGCCGGAGAGGTCCGCCTGCGCGACGCCCTGTTCCTCGGCGGCGACGATATAGCCCGCCAGCACCGGCAGCACGGCGCCGTTCATGGTCATCGACACGCTCATTTCGTCGAGCGGGATGCCGTCGAAGAGGAGCTTCATGTCCTCGACGGAATCGATGGCGACCCCCGCCTTGCCGACATCGCCGGAGACGCGGGGATGGTCGCTGTCATAGCCGCGATGGGTGGCAAGGTCGAAGGCGACCGAGAGGCCCTTCTGCCCGGCGGCGAGATTGGCGCGGTAGAAGGCGTTCGACTCTTCCGCCGTCGAGAAGCCCGCATATTGCCGGATGGTCCAGGGCCGGTTGGTGTACATGGTGGCGCGGGGCCCGCGCAGGAAAGGCGCGATGCCGGGCAGCGAGCCCAGATGCTCCATCTCCTCCAGGTCGGCGGCGGTGTAAAGCGGCTTGACGGGTATGCCTTCCGGCGTCGCGCGCACCAGATCCTCCGGCGAGCGCCCCCGGAGGTCCTTCTGCGCCAGCGCCTCCCAGTCTTCCAGCGACGGCTTCGGGAAATCGGTCATGGCTGCCTCTCCCTTCGTCCGGCGGGGAGGCCTATCTTATAGCGACTCGGCAGCGGGGCGGGAATCGCCGCGTCCGGATTCAGTCCGCCCCGTCCACGGCGATGAACTCGCCGACGCCGGCATGCGCCCTGAGCGCCCTGATCTCGGTGTATTCCGGCGAGTTGTAGAATTCCTTCGCCCGTTCGAGCGAGGGGAACTCGATGATGACCATGCGGTCGCTGAATTCGGGGCCCTCGAGCGTCACCGTCTCGCCGCCGCGCACGATGAAGCGCCCGCCGAAGGAGGCGACGCAATCGGGCGTGCGGGCGGCATAGCGCTTGTACTGCTCGGGATCGGTCACCTTCATGCGGACGACGATATAGGCGCTCATCGGGGGCTTCTCCTTCCTGCCGGCGGACTTCGACCGGCGCCCACTCTACCGCAGCTCCGGTTCACGGGACATGAGGCCGGGGCATCATAGCCGTGCCGGCCTCGCGGTCGGTCAAGGCCGGGTAGCGGCGCGGGCGGAAGAGCTGGTAGTGCCACCATTCGCGCCTGTAGAAGTCCCAGCCCGCCGCGCTCATCAGGCCGAGCTGCAGGGCGCGGTTGCGCTGCGCTTCCGGGGAAACCGCCGCAGACCCGTGATGCGAGGCGGGCGTGAGGTCGTCGAAGCCCGTGCCCATGTCGAGCGGCTTGCCGTCCGGCCCGGTGAGCATCAGATCGACGGCGACGCCGCGCGTGTGGATGCCGCCCCGGCGCGGGTCGCTGATATATTCGGGGTCCGGGATGGCCCGCCAGAGCGCCCATTGCGCCTCCAGCGGCCGGAAGGCGTCGAAGAGCAGCAGGCCAAGCCCCTGCGCCCTCGCTAGCGCCGCCGCCCGGACCAGCGCCGCCTCCGCCTCCGGCACCAGCCACGCGGCCGGGCGGGCATAGATCGGCATTCCGGCCACATTGTCCGCCCGCGCATAGGCGATATCGAAGGCGATGCCGTGGCGCTCCGGCGACAATTCGACAAGCATGACGCCGGACCCTAGCGGACGGCACCGGGTTCGAGGAAGATCAGGACGATCCCGGCCGCGACCATCGCGGTCCCGGCGAATTGCCGCCAGCCGAAGCTCTCGCCGAAGACGACCGCCGACGCGACCGCCGCGATGACGACGGTGCCTGCGACGATCACCGGAATCGCCACCCCGGCCCGCATGGGCCTGTCGAGGCCTATTCCGCCGAAGAGGTAGAAATACCCGATCTCGGCAGCGCCGATGCAGAGGCCGGCCAGCACGGCCCAGAAATAAGCCCTCGGCGCGAGCGAGAAGACATGGCCGCCCTGCGCGGCCAGAAAGCCCAGGAACAGGATCGAGGTCGAAAGGGCCGCGACCTGCAGGCAGACGGTCGCCAGCACCGTTGTCGTGGCCGAGGCGGGCACATGGGCCCCCGACAGCTTGATGAGGAGATTGTAGCCCGCATAGAGCAGCGTCACCGCCGCCAGCAGCATCGCAGCGATCATCGGCGCTCTCCCTGCGGTTTCCCGGGGCCTGGCGGGTCGTTCAGGCGGCCTTCATCCTGCCGTAGCTGTCCATCGCCGCCAGCACTTCGTCCAGGGACCGCCGGGCGCCGGTCTGCAGATATTCCATCGCCCGCAGCGCGGCCTCATGCGCCTCCCGGCTGGAGCCGGCGACGCAGTCCTCGATCACGCGGCAGAAATAGTCGCCCTGGTGGCCGTCGACGAAGGTGTAGTGGACGCACACATCGGTCAGCCCGCCCGTCAACAGCAGCGTATCGGCCCCGAGCCCCCGCAGGAGGATTTCCAGATCGGTGCCGTAGAAGGCGGAATAGCGGCGCTTCTGGATGAGGTAGTCCCCGTCGCGGAAACCGATCACCTCCTTGGCGAGCGCCGTTTCCGGGTTGTTGTCGAGGCAGTGGACGTCCTCGCTGCCGTCGAGCTCGCGGCCGAAATCCACCAGGTCGGCCCGGTGGATCTCCTGGATGAAAACGATCGGGATGCCCGCCTCGCGCGCCCGGTCTATGGCGATGCGGGTCCGGCCGACCCGCTCGGCATAATCCGGCATGTGCGGGATCGAACGGACTTTCTTCTCCACGAAGGCGGATTGCTGGATGTCGACCACAATCAGGGCCGGCCGGCCTTCGATCAGGCGGCGCTTGCGAGTTCCTGTATCGGTCATGCGAGGACCTCCTTCGGGTCAAACCGTTCTGCCCCGCCTCCCGCCGTCAAGCCGCCCGGATCCGGGTCCAGGCCGCTTCGTAGAGCCGTGCGGTCTCCTCCCCCCGGTAGAGCGCCGGCTCGCAGGCGGCGAGCGTCTCCCCGCTCGGGAAGATGGCCGGATTGCCCGTATAGTCGGCCGGCAACAGCGCCTTCGCCGCGGCATTGGGCGTCGCATAGCGGATCGTTCTGGCAATCGCCGCGCCGGCCTCGGCCTCCAGGACGAAGTTTATGAAGGCGTGCGCGTTCCCGGGATGCGGCGCGCCCCTGGGAATCGCGAGCGTATCCTCCCACAGGATCGACCCTTCGCGGGGCACGACATAGGCGATGTCGTCATCCTTCGCCGTCGCCTGCAGGATGTCGCCGTTCCACTCCATCGCGATGTCCACCTCGCCGGAGAGCAGCAGGTCCTGCCCGTTGTCCGGCGCGAACAGCTTGAGGTGCGGCTTCTGGGCGACAATCAGCGTCTCGGCCGCCTCGATGAGTTTCGGGTCGGTCGAATTGAGCGGATGGCCCAGATACTTGAAGGCCGCGCCCAGCACCGTCCCTGCCTCGCTCAGCAGCGCGCAACGACCGCTATAGCGGTCGGAGTCGTAGAGCCAGCGCCAGCTGTCGGGCGCGCCGTCGCAGCGGGACTTGCGGTAGCCGATGCCCATCGTGCCCCACATATAGGGGACGGAGTGGCGCCGGCCGGGGTCGAAGGCGGCGTCCCGGAAGGCAGGATCGATATTCGCCATGTTGGGGATGGCCGCATGGTCGAGCGGCATGAGCATGTCGGCGGCGACCATGCGCTCGACGAAATCGTTGGTCGGCACGATCACGTCGTAGCCGGGATTGCCCGCTTTCAGCCGCGCGAACAGTTCGTCATTGTCCGCATAGAGGTCCATCCGGACCTTTATGCCGGTCCGGGCCTCGAAGTCCGCGAGCGTGGTCTCGCCAATGTAGGTGTCCCAGTTGTAGAAATTGAGCCTGGGCTCTTCCCCGGCCAGGCCGGCTTGCGGCAGGATCGCGAGGCCCGCCGCCGCGCCCGTGCCGGCGAGGAAATGGCGGCGCGTCGGCCGGATTCCGAAAGCCGTGCGCATCGCGGTCTCCTTGGGCTTTCCGGGGCGCGGGTGCAGGCGAGTGTCGAGCGGGCGGGGGGAGAAGTCAAATGCAGGGGATGGCCCGGAATGCAGGCTAGAATCGGCGGAGGGACACGGATCATCGCGCTTCTCGGCGTGCCGACGGCGACCTTCAAGTCGCCGCTCATCTACAACCCCTGGTTCCGGAGCCGGGGCATCGACTGCGTCATGGTGCCGATGGGCTGCGAGGCGGCGGATTTCGCGGAATTCCTGCCGCTCCTCTTCCGCCTGCGCAACATTGCCGGCGCGCTCATCACCATGCCGCACAAGGTGGCGGCCGCGGGCCTGCTCGACGAGACCGGCCTCGCCGCCGGCATCTGCGGGTCCTGCAACGCGGTGAAGCGGGACGGGAACGGCCGTCTGGTCGGCGACATGTTCGACGGAGAGGGCTTCATCGCGGGCCTTCGGGGCAAGGGCCGCGACGTCGCGGAGGCCTCGGCGCTCGTGGCGGGATCGGGCGGGGTCGGCTCCGCCATCGCAGCCTCGCTCGCACGGGCCGGCGCGAAGCGCCTTGCTCTGTTCGACATTGACGGCGCGGCCTGCGAGAGGCTCGCGGGCCGGCTGCGCGCCAATTTCCCGGACCTCGTCCTCGAGACCGGATCGAACGACCCGCACGGCCACGACATCGTCGTGAACGCAACGCCGGTCGGCATGAAGCCCGGCGACGCCCTGCCTGTAGACGCGGAACGCATCGCGCCGGGCAGTTTCGTCGGCGATGTCGTGCTGGCAGAGGAGGAAACCCCGTTCCTCGCTGCGGCGCGCGCCAGGGGATGCCCGACCCAGGCCGGGATCGACATGGTCTTCGAGCAAATCCCGGCCCAACTGGAATTCTTCGGATTCCCCGCCGCAGGTCCGGAGGAGCTCCGCCGGCTCGCCGAACTCGACGATTGAAGGCAGCAAAACACCGGGGCCCGCCCGGCTGCGACTCCGTGGCGGTCCCGCCATGTCTCGACCCGTGGGCCGGGAGCGCCTATCACGGCCTGCCCGGCTGCCCCGTAAAGTTTGATGTTTGCGCGCTTTCAGGCCCTGCCGCCGACCGCCCAGGGCATGTCCCTGATGCTTGTCACCACGCTCTGCTTCACGGCGATGCAGACGATGGTGAGGCTGATGGGCGAGGCGCTGCCGCCCTTCGAGGTCGCGTTCTTCCGCAACCTGTTCGGCCTGCTCGCGCTCGCGCCGATCTTCCTGCGCCACGGCATCGCGCCGCTGCGGACGAAGAGGCTGGGCCTTCACGCGGTGAGAGGCGCGGTGCAGGCGGGCGGGATGCTGGCCTTCTTCACCGGGGTCACGATGATCCCGCTCGCCGAGGTCACGGCGCTTTCCTTTTCCGCGCCGCTGTTCGGTAGCCTGCTGGCCGTCCTCCTGCTGGGCGAGGTCATCCGCATGCGGAGGATCACGGCGCTCGTCCTGGGTTTCGCCGGCGTGCTGCTTGTGCTGCGCCCGGGTTTCGCCGAGGTCAGCACCGGCGCGCTGCTGATCATCACCTCCTCGCTCACCTGGGGCATGGCGATCACGCTCATCAAGGTGCTGGCGAGAACCGAATCGAGCGTGACGCAGACTGTCTATATGGGCCTGTTCCTCACTCCGATCACCTTCTTCCCGGCGCTGTTCGTCTGGGAATGGCCCGAACCGGAGCATTACCTCTGGTTCGCGGCCATCGGGATTGTCGGCACTGTCGGGCACATCGCCTTCGCCCAGGCCGTCAAGCTGGCCGACTCGACGGCAGTGCTGCCGCTCGATTTCCTGCGGCTCATCTGGGCGAGCCTGGTCGGCTTCTTCCTTTTTGCCGAGATTCCCGATGCGCGGTCCTGGCTCGGC
>JAJEAZ010000151.1 GCA_022824105.1 Alphaproteobacteria bacterium | reverse complement strand
CCAGCGGCAGCGCGGTGCCGTCGTGGAACTGGCCGACCGCCAGGCCCGAAACCGTGCCGAGCGCGAAATGCCCCGCGCCGATGAGCGCGATCACGGTGCCGGCGAGCTCCGCCTTGTCGGCCGTGGCGATGACGATGGTGTTGGCGGCGATCAGGTTGAGCGCGAACATGAAGCAGAGCAGCGCGGCGACGATGGCGGCGAGGCTGTCCGGCGCCAGCAGCACGGCGAGCACAAGCGCCAGGCCCGCCGCCAGCAGGAGGCGCGTGCCCCAGGCCATCATGCCGGCAGGCCCGAATCGGCCGACCAGCCGGCGGTTCGTGTAAGCGCCGCCCATGATCGCCAGGATATGGACGGCGAACAGCAGCCCGTAGGTTTGCGGCGAGACGCCGAACACCTCCATGAACACGAAGGGCGTGCCGGAGATATAGGCGAACATGCCGGCGAAGGCGCCGCCGCTCGCAAGCGCGCAGCCGAGCGTCCGCCGCTCCGAGACGAGGCGGCCGTAACTGAGGAAGATCGAGCCGAGGCCCGCGCCGGAGCGCGCTTCCGGCGGGCGCGTCTCCGGCAGCAGGAAGACGACCGCCAGCAGCGCCAGCGCGCCCCAGGCAGCGAGAATCGCGAAGATCGCCCGCCAGTCCGCAAAGTGGAGCACCTGCGCGCCGAGCGAGGGCGCGAGCAGGGGCGCGGCAGCCATGATGAGCATGAGCGTGGAGAGCATGCGCGCGGCTTCCGCTCCCGAATGGCGGTCGCGCACCGAGGCCCGCGCGATCACCGTCGCCGCCCCGCCGCCGAGCGCCTGGAAGAAGCGCGCCGCGGTCAGCGCCCCGATATCCGGCGCGAAGGCCGCGCCTGCGCTCGCCGCCAGATAGACCGAGACGCCGACGAGCAGCATCGGCCGCCGCCCGTAGCGGTCCGAGAGCGGGCCGTAGAGGAGCTGCCCGATGCCGAAGCCGACGAAGAAAGCCGAGAGCGTGAGCTGCACGTCGCCGGCCGACGCGCCGAACTCCCGCCCGATCGCCGGCAGGCTCGGTAGGTACATGTCGATGGAAAGCGGCCCGAACGCCGCCAGCATGGCAAGCACGGGCAGGAAGAAGATGGCCAAGGCTGTCCGGGACGGGCTTCGGGAGACGGGGAAATTAGGCGGCTGGGGGGCGGGGGCAAGGCGGGCGGCGCCGCTTCCCCGAACGCATTGCGAGCATGAAATATCCGTCGCGCATATCGCAAGGCTCAGCCGGTGCGGGCGATGCGGCTGCTCGCCGGCAGCCGCCCTCCACTGACCTCGGGGTCCGTCCGGATGCGCCCACAGGACCCGGACGGCTGGTCCTGATCTTCGCGAAGGTCCTGCGAGACCTGGATGCGGATGCTCATATCACCACCTTGCCGGGGTTCATGAGGCCCTCGGGGTCGAGGGCGTGCTTGACGGCGCGCATCATCTCGATCTCGGGTCCGGGCTTGTAGTGGGTGATCTCCTCCACCTTGAGCCGGCCGACGCCGTGCTCGGCCGAGACCGAGCCGTCAAGCGCATGGACGATGTCGTGGACGGCGGCGTTCAGCTCGTCCCAGCGCGCGAGATAGGCCTGCCTGTCGGCGCCGACGGGCTGGGAGACATTGTAGTGGATGTTGCCATCGCCGACATGGCCGAAGGGGCAGGGCCGGGCGCCCGGAATGGTGCGCTCGACCGCCCGGTCCGCCGCCTCGATGAAATCCGCAACCCGGCTCACCGGCACCGAGACGTCGTGCTTGATCGAACCGCCTTCCGGAATCTGCGCCTCGACCACGGCCTCGCGGATGCGCCAGAGCGCGTTCGCCTGCGCGCCGCTGTCGGCGATGGTCGCGTCCAGCACCAGCCCGTCCTCGAAGGCCTGTCCCAGCGCCTCCTCGACGACCTCGCGCAGGCCCGAGCCCTCGCGGCCGGCATCGGCGCGCAGCAGCGCATAGTGGGTGTAGGCCCGGCCGAACGGGTCGCGGACGCCCGGCACATGCCTGAGCGCCAGGTCGATGCCGAAGCGCCCGATATACTCGAAGGCCGAAACCTGGTCGCCGGTGGCGGCGCGCAGCCGCGAGAGCAGCTCGATCACATCCGGGATGGACGGCAGCGCGGCGAAGGCCGTCACCTCCTCGCGGGGCCGGGGAAAGAGCTTGACGCAGGCCGCGGTCACGATGCCGAGCGTGCCTTCGCCGCCGATGAAGAGCTGCTTCAGGTCGTAACCGGTATTGTCCTTGCGCAGGCGCCTGAGCCCGTTCCAGACGCGCCCGTCCGGCAGCACGGCCTCCAGCCCCAGCACGAGGTCGCGCATATTGCCGTAGCGCAGCGTGTTGATGCCGCCGGCATTGGTCGAGATATTGCCGCCGACGGTGCAGCTTCCCTCGGCGCCGAGACTGAGCGGGAACAGCCGGTCCGCTTCCTCGGCCGCCGCCTGGACATGCTGGAGGATGCAGCCCGCCTCGACCGTCATGGTGTAGTTGAGCGCGTCCAGTTCCCGGATGCGGTTCATGCGCCCGAGGCTCACCAGAAGCTGGCTGCCGTCCTCCACCGGCATGGCCCCGCCGCAAAGCCCGGTATTGCCGCCCTGCGGCACGATGGCGACGCCCGCTTCCCGGCAGAGCCGGACGACGGCCGCCGCCTGCCCGGTCGTGGCCGGGCGGGCGACGAAGGGCGTGCTGCCGCGATAGAGGCCGCGCGGCTCGACCAGGAGCGGCGCCAGCTCGTCCGGGTCGGCGGAGAGACCGCGCTCGCCCAGGAGCGCCCTCAGCGGCTCCGCCAGTGCCTCGGCCCGTGCCATCTCCCGTTTCCCCCTCAAGCGAATCGGACGCGCTCACATAAGCGCCGGCTGCGGCGGCGGCAAGGGCCGGCCTACCCCGATGCCTCGGCGAGCTCCCAGGCGCGTTCGGCCATGAGCAGGCCGAGGCGGCCGACCTCCTCGGCATTGTCGGAGGCCGCATTGCCGGCAAGGCCGCGGGCGCGCACGCCGTCCAGGAT
>JAJEAZ010000388.1 GCA_022824105.1 Alphaproteobacteria bacterium | reverse complement strand
CTCCGAAGCGCGCCGATACCTGCTGCGTCCCATCGGTCAGGGCCTCCAGTGCCCGGCCCGCCCGGCCGGCGAGCGTCGCGTCGCTTTCGCTCGGAATGCCGTATGCCGTCGCTGTCTTCGGTTCCATTTCCGCGCCTCCTTCGTGTGAACGAACAATGCCTCATGAACGCCACAAATGCAATAAGTAACGCAAACACCATTCCTGTGGCATGAGCCCGCGCTCGGCGCGCTGGCCGGGATGAGCGTCGGTCTTCGCCGAGATGTTCGGCCCCGTGGCCATCGTTCTCCGCGCGGCAACGCCGAGCCTTCCCGCATGGGGCGTCTGGCGATGGCTGATATATCGCGGGTAAGCCCGGAGGGCTTCCGGACGGCTGCGCAGCAGGGCGGGCGGATGTCAGGCTGGAGACGGTGCGGTCAGACGGTGTCGGCGGCGATGCGGAGTTTGCCGCCGCCGGCGGCGCGCGGCTGGCGGATGACGATGTCGATGTCGCGGCCGAGCGCGGTCAGCAGACGGAACAGGCGCTCCAGCGAATACTCGCGGAAATCCCCCCGGAGCAGCCGGGAGACGTCGGGCTGGGAGAGCCCGAGCAGTCGCGCGGCCTCGGTCTGGGTGATGCCGCGCGTGCGGACGATATCGTCGATGCGGCTGACGAGCTCGGCCTTGACCAGGTGCGCGTCGGCATCGGGAAGGCCGAGATCGGCGAAGACGTTTCCGCTGCCGCGCTCCACGGCGATGTCGTCGGATTCCATGTCGTCAGTCTCCACGATGGATGTCACGGTAGTGCCGCTCGGCGGCCCGAAGGCGCTGGCGCACGAGGTCGAGCTCCTGCTTCGGCGTCGCGATGCCCCGCCGGGCCTTCTTCTGGAAGGCGTGCAGGACATAGACGGCGGTCTCGAACCGGACCGTGTAGACGGCGCGGAAGGTATCGCCGTCGTGGCGCGCCACGATCTCCACGACGCCCGGACCGAAGCCCTTGAGCGGCTTGGCATCGCGGTGCTGCCGTCCGAGCTGGGCGCGGTAGATCGCGAACCCCATGCGGTCCTGCACCGGGCCGGGAAAACGCTTCAGGTCCGCCTTGCTCGAACCGATCCATTCGACTGGCTTCAGCATTTGCTGTGTCGATTCCGAACTATAGGGGTTTCGCCATAGGCGGACAAGCCGGGCGGCGCATCAGTGCTCGGTGGGATCGCCCGGCTCGGGGGTCTCGGCCTGCATGGAGGCGGCCGCCATGGCGGTCCAGTCCTCGCGGTCGTAACCGAGCCTCCGGTTGAGCTTGTCGCAAATGCTGAGCGCATCTTCCAGATGGAGGGCGATGAGCGCGGTCGGCACATGCCCGGCGAGGCCATCGATCACGATTCTGATCTGCTGCACGTCGGTCTCGACGTCGTAGGCGGGCACGAAGCAGAAGTTGGGGCAGTCCGGCAGGGTCTGCGCGGTCATGGGGGAGCTCCTTCGGTTGCGGCGGTGAGCGAGTAACGGCCGCCGCCCGGCCGGCAATACGTATGCCGGCCGGGCATTGAACGGGTGAATTGGTCTGGAGTCACGCGGCGAGCGGCCAGCGGTCGAGGATGCGCTCGACCGTCTCCGGATTGGGCGCGAACACGCGGGTGCGCCAGGAGACGATCTCGGTCGTGCAGCCCATGCGCTTCAGCGCGGCCATGTCGGTGTCCGCCGGTCCTTCGATCTCGATCCTGTTGCCGCCCATCAGGCGCCGGCGGGCGAGCCGCCAGCCGTTGGCGAGCGCGAGCGCATTGCCGCGCTCCATGACGGCCGCGAAGGCCTCCGCTCCGGTCATGGCGGGGCCGCCGTCGAGGCCGAAGCCGGCGCGCACGGCACGCACCTGCTCGGCGTCCAGCACGCGCCCGATGAGGGATATGCCGTCATCGGATGTGAGCCGCCGGACCCGCATGTTCTCGGCCGGCAGGCGGTCCCAGACCGGCAGCAGCAGGCCGGAGGCGAGCCAGAAGCGCGAGTCGCGGTGGGACGGCAGGCCGGCGATCTCGGCGTCCCAGACGCGCCGCCACCCGGCTTCGTCGGCCCGGCGCCAGTTGGAGGCGTCGAGCTCGGCCCTGGCCATGCTCTCGGCGGTCGCGGGTCGGACCAACCGCACCCGCTCCTTCACCCCGCCATCGTCCAGCATGCGCGATGCCGCCGGCAGGACGACCGCGGCGCGCTTCGAACGGGCGTTGACGGCGAGGCGCGGCTTGCCGTCCGGTCCCGGCTCCCGTTCGCCGATCTCCAGCGCCGCATCGGCGGTGAGCGGCACCAGCCTGTCGCGGCGGACGATCTCGACCAGCTCGGTGGCCGCGCCGGTTCCGGGATGCTCGTAGAGCGTCTCCCGGCCGGCGATGATAAGCGAGTCGGCGGTCACGGTCTCGACCCCGACCTCGTAGCTGCCGGCCTCGATCGCCTGCTCGATATTGGCGGCGATGCGCTCTTCAAGCTCCGCGAAGAGCTGGTTCTGCTCGGCGATGGGGAGCGCCAGCAGGCGGTTGAGGAACCTGGGCATGGGCGGCAGGTCCTCCTTGAGACTGCCCTCCCAGGTGAGCTTGAGCCCGGTGGCCTTCTCGAACCGCTCCAGATTCCAGCCCTGGATGGAACCGTGCCATAGCGCGCCGTAGAACTGGCGCAGCGCGGCCTTCGCATACAGGCTCTCCAGGTTGTCGCTCTCGCGGAACAGCGCCGCGTCGCTGCCGCCCATCGCGGTCTGGGAATCACGCTGCCCGCGGGTGATGGCGCCCAGGCTGTCGAGCCGCCGGGCGATGGTGGCGATGAACCGGCGCTCGCCCTTCACGTCGGTGGTGACGGGCCGGAAGAGCGGGGCGGAGGCCTGGTGCGTGCGGTGGGTACGGCCCAGTCCCTGGATCGCCTGGTCGGCCCTCCAGCCGGGTTCCAGCAGATAGTGGATGCGGCGCTCGGTATTCCCGCAGGAGAGATCGGCGTGGTAGCTGCGGCCCGTGCCGCCCGCCATCGAGAACACGAGGATGCGCTTGCTCCCGTTCATGAAAGCTGCGGTCTCGGCAAGGTTGGCCGAGGCGGGCCGGCTGCGCAGCGAGAGGCGTTCGCCCCTGGCATCGGTGATCCGCAATACTCGCCGCGACCGGCCCGTGACCTCGGCGACCGCCTCGTGTCCGAACTTCTGCACGATCTGGTCGAGCGCCGTCGGGACCGGCGGCAGGGCCGCGAGCTTCTCGATCAGCGCGTCGCGCCGGTCCTCCGCCTCCTTGCAGACGATGGGGTTGCCGTCGGCGTCGGTCGCCGGCCGGCTCATCAGATTGCCGTCGTCGTCGGTGAAGGGCTCCTGCAACTGCACCGGAAAGGCGTGCATCAGGAAGGACAGGATGCCGTCCCTCGGGGTGAGGTCGATGTTGAGGTCGTCCCACTCCGAGGCGGGGATTTCCGCGATCCTCCGCTCCATCAATGCCTCGCCGGTCGAGACCAGCTGGACCACGGCCGACCGCCCTGCCGCGAGATCGGCCTCGACGGCGCGGATCAGGCTCGGGCACTTCATGCCGGTCAGCAGATGGCCGAAGAAGCGCTGCTTGGCGCCCTCGAAGGCGCTGTATGCGGCTGAACTGGCGTTCCTGTTCAGCGTGTCCTCGCCCTGGACGACGCCGGTCGCCTCGAGGGCGGCCTGGAGATTGGCG
>JAJEAZ010000659.1 GCA_022824105.1 Alphaproteobacteria bacterium | reverse complement strand
ACGCCCATCACCATGCCGAAACAGTGGTAGAGCGGCACCGGAATGCACAGCGCGTCCTGCTCGGTCAGCCGGATGCGGTCGGTGACGAAGCGCGCATTGTTGACGATGTTGCGGTGGGTGAGCGTGGCGCCCTTGGGCGAGCCGGTAGTGCCGGAAGTGAACTGGATATTGATCGGGTCGTCAGGGCTGAGAGATGCGGTGAGCGCGTCCAGCCGCGCCGTCTGCTCCGGCCCGCCGAGGCGGATCACGTCGTCGAAGCGGAATATCCCGGGACCGGGATCGCCGCTCATCGCGACCACGGTTTCGAGATGCGGCAGCTTCGACGATTCGAGCCTGCCCGGCTCGCAGCGTTCCAGCTCCGGGGCGAGTTCGCGGAGCATGTCGATATAGCGGGACGACTTGAACGCTTCCGCCGCGATGATCGCCCGGCATCCGACCGCATTCAGCGCATATTCGAGCTCGAACGGCCGGTAGGCGGGGTTGATGTTGACCAGGATCGCGCCGAACCGCGCGGTGGCGAACTGCGTCAGGACCCATTCGAGCCGGTTGGGCGACCAGATGCCGACACGGTCGCCCTTGCCGAGGCCGAGCGCGAGCAGCCCGGCGGCGAGCGCGTCCACCTGCCGGTCGAACTCCTCATAGGTCAGCACCCGGCCCTCCTGCGGCAGCACGACCGCCCGCCGCCGGCCGTGGCGGGAAACCGCCTCGCCGAGCGCCTGCGGAATGGTCTCGTTTCTGAGCGGCGGCGCCGGCTCGCCCGCGACATGGGACAGGCCGTCCCGCGGCGCGCCGGGCTCTGCAAGACGGGTAGCCGGGCTTTCGGCGAGAGTCGACATGGGGGCTCCTCCTCTGCAAGGCGCCGGCCGTTCGGCGGAGAATGCGCCAGTATGGAGTTCCGCCATTTTCTTCGCCAGCCCGCAGGCATGACACCGGCGAGACATCCGGGCTAGGCTGCCGGCGCCGCTTGCACAACCGGAGGAACGGCGTGACCGACAAACTGCTTTTCGATGTCAGCGACAGAATCGCGACCATCACCTTCAACAACCCGGACAGGCTGAACGCCTTCACGCATGAGATGCTGACGGGATACCTGGACCGGCTGGAGGAATGCCGGACGCGCGAGGATGTCTGGGCGGTGATCGTCACCGCCGCCGGGCGCGGCTTCTGCGCCGGCGGGGACACGCGGCAGATGGGCAGCGACAAGCCGCCGACGCCGCTGGAGATCAAGTCGGGCCTCTGGGACCTGATCCAGAAGCTCTCGCTCAAGATCCGCGAGATCGACAAGCCCGTGATCGCGGCCGTCAACGGCGTCGCCGTCGGCGCCGGCATGGACATGAGCCTGCATGCCGACCTGCGCTTCGCCGCCGAGAGCGCTCGCTTCGCGGAGACCTATGTGCGCGTCGGCCTCGTGCCGGGCAATGGCGGGGCGTGGTTCCTGCCGCGCATCGTGGGCGTGCCCAAAGCGCTGGAGCTGCTCTGGAGCGCGGATTTCCTGTCCGCGCAGGAGGCGATGGAGATCGGCCTGGTCAACAAGGTCTTCCCGGATGACGAACTGCAGGCGGGCACTCGCGCCTATGTCGAGAAGCTGGTGAACTCCTCGCCGATCTCGATCCGGCTCATCAAGCGCGCCATGTATGCGGGGCTCGACATGGACCTGCGCAGCGCGCTGGACATGGTGTCGTCCCACATGGTGCTGGCGCGCTCCAGCGAGGACCACAAGGAAGCCATCGCCGCCTGGCGCGAAAAGCGGGCCGGCAACTACAACAACCGCTGACCCGCTGCCGGCGGGCTACATCGCCGCTTCTTCGCCGGATTGCGCGGCGAAGATCGAGCTGTAGCCGCCCGACCAGTCCGGCGGAATCGGGCAGGGGCGGGGGTCGTGGCGGGCGATGCGCGCCGGCCGGCCCCGGACGACCTCGCCGGTATGGCAGGAAGGGTCGGGATGCGGCGTGTAGGGCCGGGCGTCGGCGGCCGCGAAGGCGTTCAGCAGCAGCGGCCGCCCGGCGTCGGTCCGGCTGGGGCAGGAATAGTGGAGCGTGCGGCAGTTGTGGATCGTTACCGCGCCGCGCCGGCAGGTGAGGGTTTCAGCGTCGCCCGTCGCCAGCCCGGCGGCGTCTTCCGCCCGCAGGTGGCCGGCCCAATTCCCGTCCGCGCTGTAGAGGTCGTAAAGCAGCCCCTTGTGACTGCCGGGGATCATGGACATGGGGCCGTTCCCGGGGCCCGTGTCCGAAAGGTAGGCGCCGATGGTCAAGTGGTCGTAATTGGTATGCGGATAGAACTGGATGTCCTGGTGCCACTTGACCTCGTCGCCGCCCTCGAACCATTTGAAGTTCAGCTTGGAATGGTGGAAGACGACGTCCGGTCCCAGCAGGTCGGCGGCGATGTCCGCCAGCACTTCCTGCACGAAGGCCCAATAGGTCTCGTGCTGCTCGTCCGGGCGCTTGATGCGGCGCACGCGGGGATTGTCCGGTCCGTGTTCGGGGGCGATGTCGAAGACATGCCCCGACTCCCGCTCCGAACGGCTCGCCTCCACCATGCGCCCGGTGACCGCCAGCAGCCGGTCGATCCATACCTCCGGCACGGCGCCCTCGACGAGCGCGAAACCCTTGTCGAAATAGTCGATGCGGGCTTGCTGCGGCAGGACGCACGGCGGTTCGGCCAGAATACGCTCCGGTGTCATGCGGCGAACCTCCGATGCTGCGCTGGCCCCACTCTTGCAGCAGACGGCGTCCTGCTGCAAGTCGGCCGGGCCGCATGAACGACTTCTGGTTCCGCCTGCTGCTGTTCGTCTTCTCGCCGCGCTGCTATGTGCTGCTGGCGGCGCTGGGGCTCGGTTTCCTGTTCGGCCTCGTCATGCTGTCGATACCGGGGGCTGTCGTCTTCGATGCCGTGACGGTCGCGGTCTTCGGCGAGCCGGCCCCGGAAGAGGCCCGCTGGCCGGCGGCCATCGCCGTGAGCTGGCTGGTGCCCTGGTGCATCCCGCTGCTCTACTGGAGCCGCCGCCCCGTCCGCCGCTGGCCGCGCTGGGCGCGCGCGGCCTTCTACGCGGCGTTCGCCGCCCTGTGGCTGGCGGCGCTGCCGCTCGCGCTGGAGTTCTGGCGGCGCTGGTGAGCGGGGCGCTACGGCCTGACCGCCGTCACCACTGTCGAGGGCGTGTTGCGCCAGAGGCACTCGGCGGCGAGGCCCGCATCGCCAAGCGCCTCCATCTCCTCTTCCAGCGAGAAATAGACATCCTCGTCGGACCACTCCTCGAAATGCCGCCAGGCGCGGTCTTCGGGAATGCCGGAGGCCACAAGATGGGCGGCCCAGGCCTCGTAGTCCGCCTGCCGGGCCGCCGGCTCCGACGGCAGCGTGACGTCGGCATTGACGAACACGCCGCCCGGCCGAAGCGCGTCCCGGACGGCGCGGTAAAGTTCGCGCTTCCGCTCCAGGGTCGGCACATGATGGAGCGCGAGCGAGGCGACGACGGCGTCGCATTCCGGCAGGGGGCCGTAAAACGACCGCTCGACGAAGCGGGCCCGCTCCGCCCGCGCGGCGAGCCGCTCCCGCGCCTGGTCCAGCATTTCGGGATCGGCGTCTATCAGCGAGACCGTGCAGTTCCCGCAGCGCTCCAGCACGGCCGCGGCGAGCGCGCCGGTGCCCGCGCCCAGATCGAGCGCATGGCGCGGCCGCGCCCCGGCGGCGGCGTCAGCGGCCAGCGCGATCATACGCTCGTACCCGGGCAGGAAACGGCGGATCGCGTCGTCGTAGCTGTCGATTTCCAGCCGCAGATGGCGGCGCACGGAATGGCTGCTCACGGCGTCGGTCCTTTCCTGTCAGCGAACCGGCGAGAACGGGGTCGGCTCCAGTAGCTGGTTGGTCTGCTGCTTGACGCTCTGGAAGGGCTGGTGGCGCAGGCGGAACGCGGTCCAGCCCGGGTCCTGCTCCATGCCGGCCCGCCGGCGCTCGCGGTCGCCAATGCTCCCGTAGGCCCACATGAAGACGGCCTGGTTGATCGGGCCGACCTCCGTGGTCGCGAACATGAGCAACTGCCCCAGATGCCGGCGCTGCACCGCCAGGCCGACATCGCGGTAGGCATCCAGCCAGGCGCTGCCCTTGCCCGGATGCATGTCGTAGGTGCGATGGTCCACGATCATGCCCGAGCCGGGGAGGGTGCGCTCGAACGGCAGGTCGGCCTCGCTCTGCACGGGCGAGAAGGAAGTCGGGCGCAGGAGCTTGCTCTCCTGGTATTTGAGCGCCCCGAGCGCCCGCGCCTCCTTCAGGAATTCCTGCCATCCGGGGTCTTTCGCCCGCGCGGCCTGTCCGGTGTCGCGCGCGTCGATATCGTCATAGCCGCGCAGGAAGACGAAGCGGTTGACGGGGCCGATGACCGTGGTGAAGCAGCCGAGGCTCGGGCCCATATGGCGGTCGGAAGCCGGCATGCCGAGCCGGCCGTAGACCTCAAGCCAGGCATCCATGCGGCCGGGGTGGAAATCGTAGCTGCGCTGCTCGATCAACATGGGACGAACGAGCTCCTTTGCTGGGGGTCAGGGGTCAAGGCGGACGCGGTCGCCGTAGCGCGTGCCGTGATAGAGCGGCACCGGGAGGGCCGGATGGGACGTGTCTGCGACGGCCGTCCGGATGCGGACTTCCTCAAGCGCCCTTGCGGTGACGCCCGGCGTGGCGGGCATCGCGATGGCGCGGTCGATGGCGATCCATTGCAGGTCCTGAAGCTCTCCGCTGCCGCCGAGCGCGCCCTGCGCGTGACGGCTGTCGGCAAGGAAGAAGCGGGCATGGAACCGCCGGACGTCGCCGCGCGGCGTGATCGCCCGGAATACGTAGTCGAGCACATCGAGCCGGGGCGCCTGTCCGGTTTCGAAAAACGGATGCCACGAGGCGGGAATCCGGTCCATGTTCACGAGGCCGCCATGAGGCGCGCCAACGGCCAGCCCGGTTTCCTCGAACGCCTCCCGGATCGCGGCCAGACCGAGCGCCCGGGCGCGTCTGGCCGTGGCATTGCGCAGCAGGCGTTCGAGCACCGGCTCCCGGAGGTCTCGCAGCGGCGCAACCCGTCCGTCCTCTGGATCGACCCGGCCGCCGGGAAACACGAACGTGTTGGGCATGAAGGCGTGGCGGGCGGAACGGCGCCCCATCAGCACCTCGATTTCCCCGGCCTGGCGTCGGAACAGGATCAGCGTGGCGGCGTCGCGCGGTCGCATGAGGCTTTCCCGATTTGCGGAAGGGCCGAGTCTGCCGGATTCCGCCTGCTGCCGACAGGGGCTAGTATTGCCGCAGCGGCACGGGGGGAGAGGCAGGCCATGGCGAAGGCGTTCGACGGGGTGCGGGTGATCGACTTCACGCAGGTGATCGCCGGCCCGTTCTGCACCCAGCACCTGGCGATGATGGGCGCCGATGTCATCAAGCTGGAGCAGCGGACCGGCGGCGACCAGGGACGCTATCTGATCGGCGACAACGACCTCGGCCGCGCGGGCATGTCGCCGATGTTCCTGTCGATCAATTCGGGCAAGCGGGCGCTGACGCTCGACCTCAAGCATCCCCGCGCCCGCGAGGTGGTGCACCGCCTCGTCGCCGGGGCGAACATCGTGGTCGAGAACTTCAAGGCCGGCACCATGGACCGGCTGGGCTTCGGCTACGAAGCGTTGAAGGAGGTCCGGCCGGGCCTCATCTTCTGTTCGATCTCGGGCTACGGACAGACCGGCCCCTATGCCGGCGCGCCGGCCTATGACGGCGCCATCCAGGCGGCGTCGGGGATGATGTCGGTCACCGGCCATCCCGACACGGGGCCGGTGCGCGCGGGCTTTACCGCGGTCGATCTCTCAACCGGCATCACCGCCGCCTTCGCCTGCGCATCCGCCCTCTACCGACAGAAGGCGACCGGCGAGGGCCAGCGCCTCGACGTGACCATGTTCGAGTCCTCCCTCTCTATGCTCGCCCCGCTGCT
>JAJEAZ010000297.1 GCA_022824105.1 Alphaproteobacteria bacterium | reverse complement strand
GAGGAAGTTGATGGAGCCGCGCGGGCCGACCACGATCTCGGTGGTGTAGCGGTCGTTGCCGTCGCGGTCCTGCCACTTCCGGGTGCGCAGCTTGCCGGTGACGTGCGCCTGGCGGCCCTTGGCGGCGTGCTTGCGCAGCATGGCCACGAGGCCGTCCTGGAAGACCGTGACGCGGTGCCACTCGGTCTGCCGGACATACTCGCCGTTCTGGCGGTCCCGGTAGCCTTCGTTGGTGGCGATGCTGAAATTGGCGACTTCGCCGCCGCCGGGCAGGCTGCGGAACTCGGGGTCCGCGCCCAGATTGCCGATGAGGTCGACGCGATTGAGTCCGTTCATGGTTCTTGCTCCTTGCAAGTGGTTGACCGTGAGCCGTTACAACTCACCCCGAAAAGCCCTTTCCCTGATCTTTGCGGCGTCGATGCCGTCCAGAACCGGGACAGGGAAAGCCGGGATGGGGATGCCGGGCGAAGGAGGCCCCTGGGGACATGGCGACGCTCACCAGGCGATGAGCGTCGTCGTGGGGGAGTGGTCTGTGACGATCTCCACGTCCTCGGGCGTGAGCTTCGCGTAGGCGAGCGCGGCGGCCACCTCGGCGACACTGTCCCAGGTGCCGTGGTCGGCGCCGGTGGCGAGCTCGGTGACGGTGTACCGGGTGGGCAGGGGCGGAATGCCGCGCGAGGCAATGGCGCGCTGCCTGTCCCGGCATGGCCTGCATTCCAGCGTGCCGCCCCCGGGGGGCCGTTCGCCGCAGCGCACGCACAGCCCTGCCGCCTGCCGCGCCGCTGAGTTATGCCGGAAGCGTGCGAGCGCCGTGACGCGGCAATAGTCGCGGCAGGCTTCGCAGTTGTCGTTGTCCGGCAGGGCGGGGACCTTGCCGCATCGGGTGCAGAGGCCCCGGGCGCGGCGTTTGGCGGTTCTGCGGCGCATGTGGTCCCGCGCGGATATCCGCCGCCATTCGCTGCAGGAAGCGCAGTAGCGCGAACCGGGCAGCGGGGGCTCCTGCCTGCAGCGGGCGCAGATGCCGGCGGCCACTCTGCGGGCGACCGTAGCGGCCTGGCTGGCCTTTATGGCGTCGAGGCATGACCGGCAATGGACCCTGCCGCGGGCGGCGGGGTTCCTGCCGCAAGCCTTGCAGAGCCCGGCAGCGGCGCGCTGCTCTCCCCGCTTGCGGAGATACTGCTTCCGGTCGTCGAGACAGGGTCGGCACGCGGAGCGCTCCGCAGCCGGGGGGCGTTCGCCGCAATGGATGCAGAGCCCTTGCGAGGCGCGTTCGGCGCGGCGGGCGCGTCTGTTGTCCCGTCCCCGTCGGTTGTGCCGCTCTCCGCAGGGTTTGCAGCGCAGGTTCCCGGGCACCGGGGCCGCGTTGCCGCAGTTGATGCACAGTTGCTGGAGGGAGCGGCGCTGCCTCCGGCGCCGGCCGTCTTCCCTGTGGATGTCCAGGCAAGGGCGGCAGGCAGTGCGGCCGTCTTCGGGCGCGCGCTTGCCGCAGGTGCCGCAGAGCCCCGCGGCCAGGCGGGCCTTGCGCTTGCGGGCGGCAGGGCTCGGCCTATTGACGATGTTCGGCGATGTGTCTGCGGGGCAGCGCATGGCGGTGTCTCCCGGAGATGAACTGGGGAATGGGAGCGGACCGGCGGCGCCCCCGGAGGAACGCCGCCCGAAGGACCGGCTCAGAAGCGCTTGCGCCGGCCTTCCGCGAAGAGCCCGGTGGCCAGGTCGCCCCAGTACTGGATGCCGGAGCCGGCGGTCTTCTCGCCCTTGCAGATCAGGATCTCGTTGCGCGCGGGGCGGAGCTCGCGGACGGTCGCCAGCGACAGGGTCAGCGGATGGCCCTTGCCGCCCGGCAGCCGGCGGATGGCGCCGTCGATGCTGGTGCGGTAGCGCTCGACGACATAGTGCTCGTCCAGCAGTCCGCGCCCGAACAGGTGCGTGAGGAACGTGTTCGCATCGGGGCGAAGGGCGGACGCATTGGTGGCGGACATGTGCGATGTCTCCTGTCGGGGGAACGGAAGCGGGAGCCGGTCGCCCGGCCGCCCGCGGGGATCGCCCCGAAAACGCTTTCCCCGACTTTCGGACGGGCGAGCCGGGCTCCGCCGTTCGCCGGGAACGGCCGCCGGCTGCGGCGTCCGGTCGGCCGTGCAGGAGAGGACCGTGACGGCCCGGATCGGGCGGCAAATCGACAGTCCGGGAAGCGGGTCCCGATTATTCGGCTGTAGCGCGCCCGGGACGAGGCCCTGAACGGGCTCGGGGTCCGTATCCGGCCGTCCGGGGGAAGTCGCGGATCGTCAACGCCAGATCGAGAGGCGCGGACGGGAAGGTGCGCAGCGGGCGGCTCGCGCTCGGGCGGTGCGGAGATTGCTGCCGGGGCCGACCGCAGGGCGGTGGAACGCGGTCTTCGGCCGTGACCGCAGCCTGCGCGGCTGGCTGGCTGCGTTCAGGTTGCAGAGTTGGATTTCGGCGATCGAGACCCGTCAAATAACATGATTGCACCACCACGTTTATCGTGAAGACGCCCGCTCGGACCGGTCGTTTGCGGCGGTCTCCGCGCAGATTTGGCTCGATATTTACCGAAAAACTACAGAATATCTGGTATTTGACACACTAATATTACATGAGATTTGGATAATAGCCCCGGTTCGCTCGGACCGCCGGTTCCGGGCCGTTGGTTTGGGCCGTGCGGCGGATTAGACGTAAGCGGTGCGAGCGTGGCACCTACCATATAGTTAAGGAGTGCGGTTTTCTGACCCTTTCACGGAGGAGGGTCAGCCGATGGAGGATATTGATCGCAGCGACGGTGCCGATTGGGATTGGCCGAACCTACTGTCCGTTG
>JAJEAZ010000252.1 GCA_022824105.1 Alphaproteobacteria bacterium | reverse complement strand
CGGGTCAGACGCTGTAATACATCTTGAACTCGATCGGGTGCGGCGTGTGCTCGAAGGCATAGACCTCGTTCCACTTGAGGTCGATATAGCCGTCGATCAGGTCGTCGGAGAACACGTCGCCGCGCGTCAGGAAGGACCGGTCCGCGTCGAGGCTCTCGAGAGCCTCCCGGAGCGATCCGCAGACCGTCGGCACGCCTTCCAGCTCTTCCGGCGGCAGGTCGTAGAGGTTCTTGTCCATCGGCTCGCCCGGATGGATCTTGTTGATGACGCCGTCGATGCCCGCCATCAGCATCGCCGCAAAGGCGAGATAGGGGTTCGCGCCCGGATCGGGGAAGCGCACCTCGACGCGCTTGCCGTTCGGGCTCGCCACATAGGGGATGCGGCAGGAGGCCGAGCGGTTGCGGCTCGAATAGGCCAGCAGCACGGGGGCCTCGAAGCCCGGAATCAGGCGCTTGTAGGAGTTGGTCAGCGGATTGGAGAAGGCGTTGATGGCCTTCGCGTGCCGGATGATGCCGCCAATATAGTGCAGCGCGAACTCCGAGAGGTCGGCATAGCCGTGGCCGGCGAACAGCGGCTGGCCGTCCTTCCAGACCGACTGGTGGACATGCATGCCGGACCCGTTGTCGTCGATCACCGGCTTCGGCATGAAGGTGGCCGTCTTGCCGTAGCTGTGCGCGACCATGTGGGTCACATATTTGTAGATCTGCATCGAGTCGGCCGCCCCGACCAGGGTGCCGAACTTGAGGCCGAGCTCATGCTGGGAGGGCGCCACCTCATGGTGGTGCTTCTCCATCTCGAGGCCCATCTCGGCCATGGTCGAGACCATTTCGGCGCGCATGTCCGCGCCGCTGTCCACGGGCGGGACCGGGAAATAGCCGCCCTTCACATCGGGCCGGTGGCCGGGATTGCCCTCGTCGAACTCCGTCCCGGAGTTGTAGGGGCCTTCGGCGCTGTCGATCGCATAGAAGGTCCGGTTCATCGACACGTCGAAGCGCACGTCGTCGAACACGAAGAACTCGGCCTCGGGGCCGAAATAAGCCGTGTCGCCGATGCCGGCTTCCTGGATGTAGGCTTCGGCCTTCTTGGCGACCGAGCGCGGGCAGCGCTCATAGGACATGCCGGTGGACGGCTCATGGACGTCGCAGAACAGCACCATGGTGTTCTCCGCCATGAACGGGTCCATGGTGGCCGTCGTCGGGTCCGGCATGAGGATCATGTCGGACTCGTTGATGTCCTTCCAGCCGGCGATCGACGATCCGTCGAAGAAGATGCCGTCGACGAAGACATCCTCGTCCATGGTCGTCACATACTGGGCGGTGTGCTGCCATTTCCCGCGCGGATCGGTGAAGCGCAGGTCCACATGGCGGACGTCATTGTCCTGGATTGCCCTGAGCACGTCCTCGGGCGTCTTGCAGTTGAGCGACATGAGATAGAGGCTCCCTCTCTGTTCCGGGGCGGCGCTCGCGCCGGTGTTCCTAGATGGCGTCCACGCCGGTTTCGCCGGTGCGGATTCGGATCGCTTCCTCGATCGGATAGACGAAAATCTTGCCGTCGCCGATGCGCGCGGTGTAGGCGGCCTGCTGGATGGCTTCGACGGCCCGTTCCACCGCGGCGTCCTCCACGACGACTTCGATCTTCACTTTCGGCAGGAAGTCCACGACATATTCGGCGCCGCGATAGAGTTCGGTATGGCCCTTCTGCCGCCCGAAACCCTTCGCCTCCAGCACGGTGATGCCCTTGATGCCCACCTCGTGCAGCGCGTCCTTCACCTCGTCGAGCTTGAAGGGCTTGATGATCGCTTCAATCTTCTTCATCGCCGTCCTGCCGATAATGGGCGTCTTGCCGAACCTGTTGCAAAGCACACTCCATGCCAGTCCGCAAGGCTGGCGTATCCTTTGCAAATCAACGGGTTTTCAGCCGGCCCGCAACGCCTCCTGCACATGATTGCGCCAAATGCCCAATAGACGGGCGCCCCAAATGCCTGCCTGACGGGCGGTCAGAGCACGGTCCGGATGCGCTCGACCGCGCGTTCTATGTCTTCCTCGCTCGCCGCGTAGGAAAAGCGGATGAAGCCTTCGCCGTGGGCGCCGAAGCTGGTGCCGGCCACGGTGGCGACGCCGGCGTCCTCCAGCATCCGGCTCTGCAGCTCCCGCGCGCTCATGCCGGTGCCCTCGATATTGGGGAAGGTGTAGAACGCGCCTCCCGGATCGACGCAGCGGAAGCCCGGCAGCTGGTTGAGCGCGCGCACGATGATGCGCCGGCGCGCATCGAAGGCCCGGCGCATGGTCTCCACGGCGTCCTGGGGCCCGTTCAGCGCAGCGATGCCGGCATGTTGCGTGGCCGCGTTGACGCAGGAATGGCAGTTGACCGCCAGCCGCTCCACCAGCGGGAAGAGCGCCTTCGGCCAGACGCTGTAGCCCAGCCGCCAGCCGGTCATCGCATAGGTCTTGCTCCAGCCGTCAAGCAGGATGGTGCGCTCGCGCAGGCTCTCATAGCCGAGCAGCGAGACATGCTCGTTGTCTTCGTAGAGCAGGCGGCTGTAGATCTCGTCGGAGAGGACCGCGACATGCGGATGGTCTTCGAGCCCGGCGACAAGCCTGTCCATCTCCGCCTTCGGCGCGACGCCGCCGGTCGGGTTCGCCGGGCTGTTGAGGATGAGCAGCCGCGTCGCGGGGCCGATCTGCGCCAGCACCTCGTCGGCGGAGAAGGCGAAGCCGTTCTCTTCGTGCAGCGCCATGGCGACGGGTGTGGCCCCGGTATATGCGATCATTGACTCGTAGATCGGGAAGCCGGGGTTCGGATAGACGATCTCGGCGCCGGGCTCGCCGAACATCATGATCGCGAAGAACATGGTCGGCTTGCCGCCGGGCAGGATCATCACCAGGTCGGGATCGACCTCGACGCCGCGAAAGCGCGCGATATCCGCCGCCACCGCTTCGCGCAGCGCCGGGATGCCGTTGGCCGGGGTATAGCCGTGATGCCCGTCGCGCAGCGCCTTGGCCGCCGCCTCGACCACATGGGCCGGGGTTTTGAAGTCCGGCTGCCCGATGCCGAGATTGACGATGTCGCGGCCTTCCGCCTGCAGCTTCGCCGCCCGCGCAAGCACCTCGAAGGCGGTCTCGGTTCCCAGTCGGTCAAGATTGTCGGC
>JAJEAZ010000164.1 GCA_022824105.1 Alphaproteobacteria bacterium | reverse complement strand
CTCTGCATCGTGCAGAACGGCGATCACCGTGCGTCCCTCTCCGTGCCACCGCCGCACCACACCCAGGAGATCGACCATCGTCTTGGCATCGATGGCCGTGAAGGGTTCGTCGAGCAGGACGAGCTGCGCGTTCTGAAGCAGGAGCCGCGCGA
This sequence comes from Alphaproteobacteria bacterium, assembly GCA_022824105.1. Lineage (GTDB taxonomy): Bacteria > Pseudomonadota > Alphaproteobacteria > Bin95 > Bin95 > Bin95. The sequence continues at coordinate 2,886 of JAJEAZ010000164.1, read as the reverse complement.
AGAGCGCGCGCTGAAACTGTCCGCCCGACAGCGAGCCGATGATCCGGGACTCGAAGCCCGTGAGCCCGACAGCGGAAATGGCGTCGTCGATCCGGGCGCGATGCGCGGCGCGCAATCCGAACAGGCCGCCAATCTCGCTCCACAGCCCCATCGCCACCAGATCGACGACCGTGATCGGGAACGACCGGTCGATGTCCGATTGCTGCGGCAGGTAGGCGATGTCGCTCCGCGCGCAGGTGCCGAAGCGCACCTGTCCCGCAAGCGGGCGCAGGACCCCCGTCACCCCTTTCAGCAGCGTTGACTTGCCTGCGCCGTTGGGGCCCACGATGGCGGTCAGGCTGCCGTCGGCGACCTCGCCGTCGAGTTGATGCACCGCCGCATGGCGGTCATAGCCAAGGCTCAGCTCCTCGAATGCCAGGGCGTAGGTCACAGGCTTCCCGGCGCGGATGTCGCCCAGAAGAACAGGGCCCAGAGCAACATCGCGATCAGCGCCGCCCCGGCGAGCCGCGGGCCGGCTCCAATGAGAAGCATCCCGCGCGCCGTGTGTCGCCAGGGTGTCATGCCGGGGCTTCTTTCGCTTCGCAGCGTGCGCACTGGCCATGGACCTCTATGACGTGGCGCGCCGGTGCGAACCCCGACTGTCCCGCAATCCTCGACAGTTCGTTGGTAATGCGCCGCGAGACGGCTTCCTCGACCGTTCCGCACGCCTCGCAGATCGAGAAAATCGGAACGTGCCCGTGCTGCTCGCACCTGCAGGCGACGAAGGCCTTGAGCGATTCGAGACGATGAACCCGCCCGCCCTCGATCAACGCCGCCAGGGCGCGGTATATCGTCGGCGGCGCAAGCCGCGGATTGCCGTCGCGCAGCCGGTCGAGCACCTCGTATGCCGACATCGGCGAACCGCACTTCCGCAAGACGGCGAGTACTTCCGCCTGCATGTTCCTGTTCCGCCGTTTCACGCGCGTCCGGATCCCGGTTCCGAGGATTGCATGTTATATTATAACTTATCTTGCGCCGCCGGCAACGGTCCGGATCCGGATGGCCTTGCCGGACAGCGTCATCTGTCATATTGGGCATGGGCTGGCCCGTCGTCCGTCGAACCGGCGAGCAACCGCGTTGCGTCGGGACGAGCGCGGGTCCAGTATTCGACAATGCCCGAACGCGGCCCCGCTGCGGAACCGACGATGCTTGGATTTGCCCCTGAAGCCGCCCAGGCGAAGGTACCTGCGCTCGTGTTTTGCGGGATCGACGCCCGCGCGCGGACCGAAACGATCGAGCGCCTGCTTGAAGGAGGCGGCGCGCGCTGGGCGGTGATAAGCAACGAACCCGACGGTCCGGCCTTCACCGCGGCGGCGACCGAGCGCATTGCCGGGCAGATGGTGCCGCACGCCATCGGGTGTTTGTGCTGCGTCACCCGCTCCGGGCTGGTCAGCAGCCTGCGCCGGCTTTTCGCCCGACGGGCGCAGGGGGAAGTCGAATTCGACCGGGTGGCGATCGAAACCCTGGCCGACGCCGATCCGGCTCCGGTCATGCAAACCCTGCTGAACAACGCCCTTGTCACCGAGTATTTTCGCCTGGACAGCGTCGTTGCGGTCCTGGCCGGGAGCGGCGGCCCGGGCGCGCTGGCGCGGTCACGCCACGGCTGCAAGCAACTTGCCATCGCGGACAGCATCGTGCTCGATCCGGCGTCGCTCGCCGCTCCGGACATTTGCGCCGGTGCGCGGGCGCTGAACCCGGTTGCCGACCTGGTGCCGTCCGACCGGCCTTCCCTGGCGGAAGCGCTGATCGGAGCGGGCCTGGAAACGCGCCTGCTGGACGGCGACCTGGGCCGGTGGCTGGGAGCGCCGCACTATGGCGGCAGCGACCGGCTCCGGAACGGCCTGCACGGATTTGCGATCGAAATCCCGCACGAGCTCGAATGGGAGGCCCTGCATGGCTGGCTGAATGCCGGCACGCAGACGAACGGGGACGTCATGTACCGGACAAAGGCGGCGATCAGGATTGCGGGCGTGGACGGGCCGGTTGTCATCAACGGCGTCCAGCACGTCTACCAGCCGCCGCAACGGTTGCCGGAGGTCGAGATCGACTGTTCACGATTCCTGTTCATCACTGCCAATCTCGACCGCGCAGCCGTCGAGGACAGCCTGTGTATTGACCTGCCCCAGTTCCAGCGTCTGAGCGAAGCCCGGGCAGCCCGGCACGCCCGGGCCGCCAGCGACCCGTCGATTCCGCTATAGCCGCGGAAGGCCTGAGCCCACGCCGGGAGCGGGACGTCGCTGCCTGCGGGCGGGCGCGCAACCTTGCGGCTATGCCGGTTCGGGTCCGCGCCTTTCTGCTGTCGCCCGCCGGACTGTTACTGTATAACGGCAACTGTAGTAAGCCCCGATCGGGAGGAACCGCCATGACCGATGAAATCCGCGCAGACGACCTCGTCGAACGAGAAGTGGACATGGAACCCCATCAGGAGCCGGATGGCGAAGGCGTGGCGTCGCAGTCGCGCCGCTCCTTTATCAAGACCGCGACGCTTGCCACCGGCGGTGCTGCGGTCGCCACCGTGGGCGGCGGGGTGATGCACGAACTGGACCTCGTAAAGCCTGCGCACGCCGCCGACGGCGGCATCGAAGGCACGCCGATGGCCGGAAAATGGTGGCCGTCCCGCTGGGGCGAAGGCGACCAGACCGGCGCCACCAACCACATGACGCCGGCGGTGGCGCTGGACGCGGCGAGCCTGATCAAGACCGGCAAGGTTTACAGCCTGGGCCGGGTCTATGAGTACGGCATGCCCTTGTTCGGCCAGCGCGTGTTCGCGCTTCGGATCCCGGGCGCCCCGACCGGAGGCGCGTACGGCAAGAACCAGGTCATCTGGCACGATGAGATCCTGACCAC
>JAJEAZ010000242.1 GCA_022824105.1 Alphaproteobacteria bacterium | reverse complement strand
AGCCACACCGCTTCCCTTGTCCCCGCTCCCCTTTTCGTCACCCCGGCCTCCGAGCCGGGGTCCAGCCCCGGTCCTGGCGGCAGCCCCGGATCGGGGTCCGGGGCAGGCCCCAGCGGTTGAGCCTGCTCTCCACCGGCGGCGGCGGTGGCGCGGGTCAGGGATGGGCCCCGGCTCGGGGGCCGGGGCGACGAAGGGGGCGCAAAGCGGGACGTACCCGGGCCCGCGAGCACGCTGGATACAAGCAGGGGCGAGATGTGTGAAATCCGGTAGCCCCCGAGCCGAGGCCCAGCTTCGGTCCCGGCGGCAGCTTCGGCGGCTGAGCCTGTTCTCCACCGGCTGCGGTGGCGTCGAGAGTTGGAGATGGGCCCCGGCTCGGGGGCCGGGGCGACGATATAGGCCGTAGTCGTCCCATGAGTCCGAAGTCGATGCCGCGGGCATAACGGCAGGGCCGTAAGCAGACGGCCGGTGGGACGGCCCCTTCGATTCCCGGCCGCCTGTTGGTAATTCGCTCGCCCTCGACGGGCGAATCCGGTTAGGTCCCCCTCACCGGGGGTAAGGGAGCAGAGACCGGATGCCTCATGCCGATTTCGTGCATTTGCGGGTGCATTCCGCCTACTCCCTCTCGCAGGGAGCGGTCCGGATCGAGGACCTTGTTTCGCTCTGCAAGCAGGGGCGCATGCCGGCGGTGGCCGTGACGGACAACGGCAATCTCTTCGGCGCCATGGAATTCGCCGTTTACGCTTCCGGCGCCGGCGTCCAGCCCATCGTCGGGACGCTGCTTGCGGTCGGGGACCCGCCCCGGCAGCGCGGACGGCACGAGGGCGATCCGGCGCCCATCCTGCTGCTGGCGCAGAACGAGACCGGCTACCGCAACCTGCTCGACCTGGTCAGCGCCTCCTTTCTGGAGACATCGGGAACGGACGCGCCGCATGTGGAGTGGGACCGGCTCGCAGGCCGGACGGACGGCCTGATCGCATTGAGCGGCGGGCCGCGCGGCCCGGTCGGCCGCGCGCTGGCGGAGGGGCGGCCGGAGGCCGCGCGCCAGGTGCTGGAGCGTCTGAACGGGCTGTTCCCCGGCCGCCTTTATGTCGAACTGATGCGCCACGGCGACGGCGGCCCCCCGGCGGAGGAAGAAGCGTCGGTCGAACTCGCCTATGCGCTGGAGCTTCCCCTGGTCGCGACCAACGACGTCCATTTCGGCGCCGAGGACGACTATGAGGCCCACGATGCGCTGCTCTGCATCGCGTCGTCCCGGAGGGTCGAGGAGGAGGACCGGCCGCGCCTCACGCCCGACCACCGCTTCAAGACGGCCGAAGAGATGCGGGCGCTGTTCGCAGACCTGCCGGAAGCCGTGGACAACACGCTGGCGATCGCGCGGCGGTGCGCCTTCATGCCGACCGAGTCCCGGCCGATCCTGCCCGCCTACGACCCCGGCCTGGACGAGGCGGAGGAGTTGCGCCGGCTGGCGCGCGAGGGCCTCGAGAAACGGCTGGCGGAGCATGTCTTCCCGCTCGGCGCAGGCGAGGAAGACGCGAAGGCCTATCGCGACCGGCTCGAATACGAGCTCGACGTCATCGTCGACATGAAGTTTCCGGGCTACTTCCTCATCGTCTCCGAGTTCATCCGCTGGGCGAGGAAGCAGGATATTCCGGTCGGGCCCGGACGCGGTTCGGGGGCCGGCTCGGTCGCCGCCTGGGCGCTGCAGATCACGGACCTCGATCCGCTGCGCTGGGGGCTGCTGTTCGAGCGCTTCCTCAATCCCGAGCGGGTCTCGATGCCGGACTTCGACATCGATTTCTGCCAGGACCGGCGCGACGAGGTGATCGACCATGTCCAGGACCGCTACGGGCGGGACCGGGTGGCGCAGATCATCACCTTCGGGAAGCTGCAGGCCCGCGCCGTGCTGCGCGACGTCGGCCGGGTGCTCGGCATGCCGTTCGGCCAGGTGGACCGGATCAGCAAGCTGGTGCCGCACAACCCGGCGCACCCGCCGAAGCTGGAAGACGCGGTCGCCAACGAGCCGGCTCTCCAGACCATGCGGGACGAGGACGAGACCGTGCGCCACCTCATCCGCCTGGCGCTCAAGCTCGAAGGCCTGTACCGCCACGCCTCGACCCATGCCGCGGGCGTCGTGATCGCGGACCGGCCGTTGCAGGAAATCGCCCCGCTCTACCGCGACCGCGGGTCTTCGGACCTGCCGGCGGTCCAGTTCAGCATGAAATGGGCGGAGGCGGCCGGGCTGGTCAAGTTCGATTTCCTCGGCCTGAAAACGCTGACGGTTCTAGAAGACACCCGAAAGATGCTTGCGGAAAAGGGCATCGGGATCGACCTGCTGAAACTGCCCCTGGACGACGAAAAAACCTTCGAGATGCTGTCGCGCGGGGACACTGTCGGCGTGTTCCAGATGGAAGGCGCGGGCATGCGCGACACGCTGAAGAAACTCAAGCCCAGCCGGTTCGAAGACCTGATCGCCGTCGTCGCGCTCTACCGTCCCGGCCCGATGGAGAATATTCCCTCCTACATCAAGAGGAAACACGGCAGGGAAGAAATAAGCTACATGTACGAAACCCTCCAGCCGATTCTGGAGGAAACCTACGGCATCATCATTTACCAGGAACAGGTCATGCAAATTGCGCAGGTCCTGTCCGGTTATACGCTCGGCGGCGCGGACCTGTTGCGGCGGGCGATGGGCAAAAAGAACCAGTCCGAAATGGACGCGCAAAGGCAGACCTTTATCGACGGCGCCGTTGAAAGGGGCGTCGAAGCAAAACAGGCGAAACAGATATTCGAGCTGGTCGATAAATTCGCCGGCTACGGCTTCAACAAATCCCATGCCGCCGCTTACGCGCTAATCGCGTACCAGACGGCGTGGCTGAAAGCGAATTACCCGGTCGAGTTCATGGCCGCGTCCATGACGCACGAGCTTGGCAATACCGACAAGCTGGCCCCCCTGCTTCGCGAGCTGGACAGGCTGAACATCCCTTTGTTGCCGCCCGACGTGCAGCGGTCCGGGGCCTTGTTCCGGGTGGAGGAGCCCCCGGAAGGCGAGCCTGCCATTCGATATGCGCTGGCCGCCGTCAAGTCCGTCGGCAGGGCCGCCATGGAGGCGGTGGAGCGGGAACGGCGTTCGGGCGGCCCGTTCAGGAACCCGTTCGACTTCGCCGGGCGGCTGGGCCCCAGGGTGCTGAATTCGCGCCTGCTGGAGAAACTGGCGGAAGCCGGCGCTTTCGATTCCATGGAGCCGGACCGCGCGCGGGTCTTCGCCGGGGCGGAGATGCTGCTGCGCCATGCGGCCGTCGAAGAGGAGGAACGGACGACCAACCAGACCAACCTGTTCGGCGGGGTCGAGGACATGGTGCCCGACCTCAAACTGCCGAACGCCCGGGGCTGGGAGCCGATGGAGCGCCTTCAGCACGAATTCGACGCGACGGGCTTCTACCTCTCCGCCCATCCGCTGGACGAATATGAGCGTTATTTCCAGCGGCTTCGCGTCGATGCGATCCGCACTCTGCCGGATATCGTGAAACGCGGCCGGACCGGCGTGAAGATAGCGGCGACCGTTCTCTCGAAGCAGGAGCGCACCTCCAGACGCGGCAACCGCTTCGCTTTCGTCGCCGTTTCCGACTGTTCCGGACAGTCGGAAATCACCGTGTTCTCCGAAGTGCTGGCCTCGGCGAGAACGCTGCTCGACGCCGGCAAGCCGTTATTGTTCGACTGCGAAGCCGCGATCGACGGCGAGGACGTGCGCCTGACCGCGAGGAGCGTGGAACAGCTGGACGCCGCCGTCGGCAAGACCGGCAGCGGCCTCAATATCTTCATCGAAGACTGCGAAGCGCTGCCGCGCATCCGGAGCGTATTGCAGCGGGAGCCGGCGGGGCGCGGCGAAATCCGCATCCTTTTCGACATGGACAGGTCGCACGAGGTGCAGATGACGCTCGGAAGCCGGTACGCCGTCACGCCGGGAATGCTGACGGAGCTGAAGGCCATGCGCGACGTCGTGGACGTCCAGGAGATTTAGCGCTTCCCCCCTCATGCCCGGACTTGTGCCGGCATCCATGAGGTAGCGGAGGAAACGGGAACGGGTTTTCCGGCGGCTGGCGGCACGGATTCCGGCCAATGACTGCTGGTTCTACTCGTAAACCGCCGTCGCGATCGTCCCCAGATTACCGTCGGGCGTGACGGACCATAGGGTCTGGCTCATGCCGTCGTCGCCCGGCTTGCCGGCGACGTGGAAGGGGGCGGTGTCGAACAGCGGCGCGCGGGCCTGGAAATCGTAGCGGGCCACGCGCCGCCCCGGCATCTCGGCCATGCCGAGCTCCAGCATGTGGGTCGTGGTCAGCGGCCCGTGGACGATCAGGCCCGGATAGCCTTCCACCTCGGTCACATATTTGCGGTCATAGTGGATGCGGTGGCCGTTGAAGGTGACCGCCGAATAGCGGAACAGCATCACCGGGTCGGGCACGATCTCCCGGATAAAGACATGGTCCGTCGGCGCGTTGCCCGTCCTGCCGCTATTGCCGCGGCTGTCGGCGGCGTCGGCCGGCGGGTTGTCGCGATAGACGATGTCGTGCTCTTCCTCGATGCAGAGGCCGCGCGGGCTCTCGATCTCGTAGGCGATGGTGACGATGACGAGCATGCCGGTGCGCCCGTCCTTGATCGCGACATCCTTGATCCGGCCCTTGCGCACGATCTCCTCGCCGACCAGCACGTCCTGGCGGTAGGTCGTGCGGCAGCCGCCGAACATGCGCCGCGGCAGGGGCGTGGGCGGCAGGAAACCGCCGCGCTCCGGGTGGCCGTCCGCGCCGATGCCCGACGCCGGCACGCGGGGGTAGAAATAGCACCAGTGGCCCATCGGCCCGATAGGGTCGCCCATCTGCGGCACGTCCGGCTTGTCAAGCAGCGCGGCGAGGCCGTGGATCTGCATCGGCGAGGCGAAGTCGCGGCTCTCCTCGGTATTGCCGATGGAATCGTGCAGATATTCCAGGTCCGCGGCAGTGTGGGTCATGGCGAGAATTCCTCCCGGATCAGGGCGCCGTGTTCGTCCACCTCCGGGATCGGCCCGTATTCCCGAGGCTCTCCATCGAAATAGACCGCCGGCGCGACATGGCTGACGGGTCCGCCGGGCGTGCCGATTTCCACGCGGCGCAGGGCCGGATGCTCCGACAGGTCGGCCACCGTGTTCACGCTGCCGAAGGCGACATCGGCCGCCGCCAGCCTTGCGCGCAGGGTCTCGCGGTCGAGCGCGCCCAGGATCCCTTCGAGCACCGCCTCGACCTCGTCGCGGTTTTCCACCCGGGACACCTGGGTCGCATATTTCGGCGCGGTGGCGAGGTCCGGGCGCTCCAGCACGGTCTCGGCGAAGCGCCGCCATTCGCGGTCGTTCTGGCAGGCGATCATCACGCGGTGGCCGTCGGAGGTCTCGAAGGCGCCGTAGGGCACCAGCGCCGGGTGGCGGAGCGCCATGCGCGGCCATGTCCGGCCGGCATATTCGTGCCACATCAGCGGCGCCGACATCCAGTCCGCCATCGAGGCGAACAGCGAGGCCTTGATCGCGGAGCCCTCGCCGTCGATGCCGCGCCTGATGAGCGCCTCCAGCACGGCGGCATGGCTGAACATGCCGGTCGCGATATCGCAGGCGGAGACGCCGATCCGCCCGGGCTCCGCCTCCGAGCCCGTCACCGACGCGACGCCGCTCTCGGCCTGCACCAGCATGTCATAGGCCTTCATCCGGTCGTAGGGCGGCCCGGTCTCGCCATAGCCGGAAATATCGACCGTGATGAGGCGGGGATAGCGGGCGCGCAGCTCTGCGGAGCCGAAGCCCGCGCGCTCGGCCGCGCCCGGCGCCAGGTTCTGCACCCAGACATCGGCGGACGCGAGGATGCGGTGGAGCAATGCGCGGTCGTCCCCGTCCTTGATGTCGATGACGAGCGACTGCTTGCCCCGGTTGAGATAGACGAAATAGGTCGAGCTGCCGCGCACATAATTGTCGTAGCCGCGGGCGAAGTCGCCTTCCCTGCGCTCGAGCTTGATGACGCGCGCGCCGGCGTCCGCCAGCCGCGCCGTCAGGAACGGCGCGGCGACGGCCTGCTCCAGGCTCACCACCAGCAGCCCCTCAAGCGGTCGGCTCATCTCGGCCCCCTCCCCA
>JAJEAZ010000335.1 GCA_022824105.1 Alphaproteobacteria bacterium | reverse complement strand
GCCGACGGGCTTCTCGACCGAACCGCCGCCCGGGCCGGCCACGCCGGTGACGGCGACGGCGAGATGGGCGTCCGGGCCGGCGCGGGCGAGCGCGCCGGATGCCATTTCACGCGCCGTTTCGCCGCTGACCGCGCCATGGGCAGAGAGCGTTCCGGCCCGCACGCCGAGCATGTCCTGCTTGGCCTCGTTGGAATAGGTGACGAAGCCGCGCCCGACGACGTCGGAGGAACCGGGTATCTCGGTCAGCAGCGAGGCAATGAGGCCCCCGGTGCAGGACTCGGCCGTCACCAGCCGGAGCCCCCTGCTGCGGCAGGATTCGAGCAGGGTTCCCGCCGCCTCGAGCAGGTCTTCAGAAAAGAACGCCATCGCCCAACCCCCAACTGGCCAGATGGAGCAGTGCGGCCGCGCAGGCCGCCGCCGCGACATCGTCCGCCATCACGCCCGGTCCTCCGGATATCTTTCTTTCGATCCATCCTATCGGCGGCGGCTTGGCCATGTCGAAGAGGCGGAATGCGGCGAAGCCGAGAGCGTAGGCGAGAGGGTCGAGCGGCAGCGTCGCCAGCACCAGCCATTGTCCCGCGACCTCATCGACGACAACCGCGCTGGCGTCCCGCTCGCCCGTCGCCCGTTCATACGCCGCGGCCGCGCGGCAGCCCGCGATCCCGACCAGCGCTGCGGCGCCGGCCAGCGCCCAGGGACCGCCCGCCCAGACGATGGCCCATGCCGGGGGCAGGGCGGCCAGCGAAGCCCAGCTGCCCGGCGCCCCGGGCAGGCGGCCCAGCCCGAAGACGGTGGCGACGGGGCGCTCCCACTTCACGGCAGCGCCAGGGTCGCCGTCGCCTGGGCGGCTATGCCTTCGCCGCGCCCGGTGAAGCCCAGCTTCTCGGACGTCGTCGCCTTGACCGATACCCGGTCCACCGGAAGCGCCAGGATGCGGGCGAGTTCGGCGCGCATGGCGGCGCGGTGGAGGCCGATTCTCGGCGCCTCGCAGATCAGCGTCACATCGCAATGCAGGATGCGCGCGCCGCGCGCCGCCGCCATCTCCTGCGCGCGGGCAAGGAAGATCTCCGAGGCCGCACCGCGCCATTCCGGGTCGCTCGGCGGAAAGTGCTGCCCGATATCGCCCTCGGCCAGCGCGCCCAGGATCGCGTCGGTGAGCGCGTGCATGCCGACATCGGCGTCGGAATGGCCGGAAAGCGCCTTGTCGTGCGGGATGCGGACGCCGCAGAGCGTGACGCTGTCGCCGGGCACCAGCCGGTGGACGTCGAAGCCGTGGCCGGTGCGGATGTCGGGCCCCGAGAGCCTTGCGGCATCGTCGGGACCGGTCACTTTTTCGAGCCGGGCGTCGCCCTGCACGACGGCGATGCGAAGGCCGGCGGCCTCGGCAAGCGCCGTGTCGTCGGAAAATGCGGCGGGCGCGGCCTGCCTGTGCGCTTCGAGCAAGGCGGCGAACCGGAACGCCTGGGGCGTCTGGATTCGCCAGAGGCCGTCACGGGAGACGGTGCCGACGGACCGGCCGTCTTCGACCCGCTTCAGCGTGTCGGCGACCGGCAGGCCCGGAGTGGCTCCGTCATGCGTTTGCAGCGCGGCCAGTATCCGCTGCACCACCGCCGCCGGAAGGTCCGGGCGCGCGGCGTCGTGGACCAGAACATGTTCAGGCGGATTGTCAGCAAACGCCTCCAGGCCGTTGCGAACGCTTGCCTGCCGGTCCGACCCGCCGAAGACCGGGGGCAGCAGGTCGAGCCCGGCGGTTGCCGAGCGGTACCGCTCCAGATCGTCAGGGTGGATGACGCAGGCGACCGGCATGAACGGGCGGAGCGCCATCGCGGCGGCGCCCAGGACGGTCGTATCCCCGAAAGGCAGATACTGCTTGGGCAAAGGGCCGCCGAAGCGCGTTCCCCGGCCTGCTGCGACGATAAGGGCGATACGGTCCCGCATGGCGGGAGAGCATACAGCTTCCGCGCCGCCGCATTCGCAGGTTTCTCAGGAAGCGGCCTCTTTCGCGCGGGTGCGTTCCCGGCAACTGTTCATGTAGAGCCGCAGGGCCGCATTCATGCGGGTCTGGTATCCAGGCCCGTCCGCCTTGAAGAATTCAAGAATGTCAGGGTCCAGCCGGACCGAAATCGCCTGTTTCCGGCCAGGCTCGACGAACCTGGCCGTGGACTCGTCGAATTCGCCCTCGTCGGGATCGGCTTCGGGATCGACCCCGGCGGCCTCTTCCCGGCGGAGACGGTCCCAGTCGGTCCTGCTGTCACCCCTCCGGAGGAGGGCCTCGCTGAGACTCATCGAAGTGATATTCTTTTCGCTCATTTCGCTTCGCCCGCCTGGCCGAAATGATCCGGCGCCTGCGGCCTCTCCATGTATAGATCACCGTGAGTGGTATGCCTTCACAGTAACCGGTTGCCTTCCATCGAACTTCATCTGACTTAACAGATCGTGTTTCCCGTATGAAGCTGGAGAATATCCCGATTGCGTCCGTGAAATCGATTCCGTGCTTGGTTATATTCGCTTCTAATTTAACATCGTCCCATTCGAAATCTTCTCCAATACACATCCGTCCTGTTTCCTTTCATTATGGTGGTTGAGGGACATGACGATCACCTTATGAATACCTTTCGATTCTATCATCTGTTTCTGCCGCTGCAGCAGATGCCGCACTAGGGCAGCAGTCTGTATATACACAATCGGCCGGGAGCCTGCAAGCATTTTCCTGATACCCTTGACATCGACATCCGGACACTAAGGTGCCATCCCTTGACTGATTATCATTTATGCAATCACTATGTTGGTGACAAAGTAGGCAATTCGAGGACTCATGACAGGCGCGGCGGCCATACTCTCCGCCCTCAACGCGGCGGTGCTTACAGTTGACCGCGCCGGCAGGGTCACCTCTTTCAACCCGGCGGCCGAGAGTCTTCTCAATACCGGTGCGCCCCAGGCCTTGGGCCGGCCCCTGAGCCGGCTCCTGCCGGCGGACCATCCGCTGTTCGGCATGATCGAGACTGTGCGCGAACAGGGCGTCAACCTCACCGAATACGAGGTCTCCATCGAGACGCCGCGCGTGAAGCTGCCCGTGGTCGTCGCGCAATTGTCTCCCGTTGGCGACGATCCGGGCGTCGTCGCTGTCATGCTTGTGCCGATGACGCTGGCGCGCGAGATCGACCGGCATCTCGCGCACCGCGGCGCGGCGCGGTCGGTCGGGGGCATGGCGGCCCTGCTCGCCCACGAGATCAAGAACCCGCTCGCCGGAATCCGGGGGGCGGCCCAGCTTATCGAGGCGAATGTCGATGCCGGCGACCGGGAACTGGCCGCGCTGATCCGCGACGAAGCGGACCGGGTGGCGGCGCTGGTCAACCGGATGGAGGCGTTCGCCGGACCCGAGGGGCTGGACCGCAAGCCCGTCAATATCCACGAGGTCCTGAACCGGGTGCGCAGGGTTTCGGAGGCCGGTTTCGCTTCCGGAATCGCGTTCGTGGAAGAGTACGACCCGTCCTTGCCCCCGGTTCCGGGCGACCATGACCGGCTGGTGCAGGTGTTTCTCAACCTGGTGAAGAACGCGGCCGAAGCCTGCCCCGGAGAGGGCGGCGAGATTCTGCTCCGCACCGTGTTTCGACACGGCGAGAGGCTTGCGGTCTCGGGAAGCGGCAGGCGCGTGCATCTGCCGCTCGAGGTGTCCGTGCAGGACAATGGCCGCGGCATTCCCGAGGAGCTGCACAGGACGCTGTTCGACCCGTTCGTGACCGGCAGGCAGGGAGGGCAGGGGCTCGGCCTCGCGCTCGTCGCCAAGATCGTGGACGAGCATGCCGGCGCGGTCGCATTCGAGAGCGAGCCCCGGCGCACTGTCTTTCGCGTGCTGCTGCCTGTAGATATCGAGGAAGGAGGTGTGCGGTGAGCGCCACCGTTCTTGTCGCCGATGACGACCGCGCCGTGCGCACCGTGCTCAGCCATGCGCTCGGACGGGCCGGCTACGAGGTGAAGGCGACCAGCAACGCCGCCACCCTCTGGCACTGGGTGCAGGACGGCGAGGGCGACGTGGTGATTACCGATGTGGTGATGCCGGACGAGAACGGCCTCGACCTGGTGCCGCGGATCCGCCGCCGGCGGCCGGAACTGCGCGTCATCGTGATGAGCGCCAGATCGACCCTGCAGACGGCCGTGACGGCGGCGGAGCGGGGCGCGTTCGAATATCTGCCCAAGCCGTTCGACATTGCGGAGCTGATCGGCATCGTGCAGCGCGCGCTGAGCGTCCCGCTGGCCGACCCGCCGGTCGAGCGGGAGGAGGACGAAGCCGGCCGCCTGCCCCTGATCGGCCGGTCGCCGGCCATGCAGGAAATCTACCGGGTCGTCGCGCGGCTGGTCGGCGTGGACCTCACGGTGACGATCACCGGCGAGTCGGGCACGGGCAAGGAGCTCATCGCCCGGGCGCTGCACGACTACGGCGCCCGGCGCAACGGCCCGTTCGTCGCCATCAACATGGCCGCAATCCCGAAGGACCTCATCGAGGCCGAGCTGTTCGGGCATGAGCGCGGGGCCTTCACCGGCGCCTCGCAGCGCATGGCCGGGCGTTTCGAGCAGGCGGAAGGCGGCACACTGTTCCTCGACGAGATCGGCGACATGCCGATGGAAGCGCAGACCAGGCTGCTGCGCGTGCTGCAGGAAGGCGAATATACCCGGGTCGGCGGCCGGCAGCCGCTCCGCGCCAATGTCCGCATCGTGGCGGCGACCCACCGCGACCTGCGCCTCGCCATCCGGCAGGGCCTGTTTCGCGAAGACCTCTTCTACCGGTTGAATGTCGTGCCGCTGCGCGTGCCGCCCCTGCGCCAGCGCCGCGAGGACATCCCGGAACTCGTCGCCCATTTCCTTGCCGTCGCGCGCCGCGAGGGCCTCGGCGCCAAGACCATCGACAGCGAGGCGATGCGCCGGCTGCGCGCCTATTCCTGGCCGGGCAATGTGCGCGAACTCGAAAACGTTATCCGCAGGATCGCCGCCCTTTATCCCCAGGACACGGTCGGCAACGAAATCGTGGAAGCCGAACTCGCGGAGATCGCGGAGGAAGCATCGGACGACATGCCGGCGCCCGTCGAACGGGCGGAATCGCTCGGCGAAGCGGTGGATGTGCACCTGCGCCGGCACTTCCCGCTCGACAGCGACAGCCTGCCGGAGCCCGGCCTCTACGAACGCATCCTCCGCGAGGTGGAGCGGCCGCTGATCCAGCATTGCCTGGCGGCGACCAACGGCAACCAGATAAGGTCCGCCGAAATCCTCGGCCTCAACCGGAACACGCTGCGCAAGA
>JAJEAZ010000056.1 GCA_022824105.1 Alphaproteobacteria bacterium | reverse complement strand
CTCGCAGCCGCCTCGACCAGGGTTCCGCCCCGCCGGGCCTCCCACAAGCGTTGCGCCAGATCGGCCATCCGGTGCCTGCCTTTCTTCCGCTTCGACGAACGGCGCCGCAACCCTATCCCGCCCGACTGCCCTGCGAAAGGAAATCCCTGTTCCGTCCAGGGTCTTTCCCCGCGCCTGAATCCCGTTAGGCTTCCCCGGCGTCACGAAGGGGGGCGGCGATGAAGCTCGGCATTTTCAGCTACAACACCGAATACGGAACCCGGCCCGACGAGCTGGCGAAGGCCGCCGAGGAACGGGGCTTCGAGTCCTTTTGGGTCGGCGAGCACACGCACATTCCGGCAAGCCGCGACACGCCCTATCCGGGCGGCGATCCCCTGCCCAAGCCCTACTACCACATGGCGGACCCGTTCGTGTCGCTCATGGCGGCGGCGGGCGCGACCTCGACCATCAAGGTGGGAACCGCCGTCTGCCTCGTCATCGAGCGCGACCCCATCGTGCTGGCGAAGGAGGCGGCGACGCTCGACTACCTCTCGAACGGCCGCCTGCTGCTCGGCATAGGCGGCGGCTGGAATCGGGAGGAGATGGCCAATCACGGCACCGACTTTGCGCGCCGCTGGCAGGTGCTGCGGGAGCGGATCGAGGCCATGAAGGCGATCTGGACGGAGGAAGAGGCCAGCTATGAGGGCGAATTCGTCCGCTTCGAGCGCATCGTCTCCTTTCCCAAGCCGGTCCAGAAGCCGCACCCGCCGATCATCTATGGCGGGGCCACGCCGCTCGGCCTGAAGCGCACCGTGCGCTATTGCGACGGCTGGATGCCGATCGACGTGCTGCTGGCCGACTTCCCCGCCGCCGTCGCCGACCTCGACCGCCAGGCCGAGGAGGCCGGCCGCGATCCCGCCTCCATTTCCGTCTCGGTGTTCGCCTTCAACGGCGCCAACGAGGAGGCGCTGCGCCGCCTCGCGGACAACCCGCGCATCGAGCGCGCCGTGCTGGTGGCGCCCCGCTACACGGAGAAGGCCCTGCCCTTCCTGGACAGTTTCGGCGCGCTCATTCCCGCATTGGCCTGAGGCCGGCCGCAAGCTCGCGCAGGCGGTATTTCTGGATCTTTCCCGACGCCGTGCGCGGCATGGCGTCGATCAGCTCCAGCCGCTCGGGCAGGTAGGGCTTCGCCAGCCGGCGCTCAAGCAGGAAGCCGCACATCGCTTCGAAGGTCAGTGTCTCCGCCCCCGGCCGCAAGGTCACGAAGGCGCAGCCGCGCTCGCCGAGGCGGTCGTCCGGCATGGCGACGATGGCGCAGTCGGCCACGCCCGGATGGCGGTAGAGCAGCTCCTCCACCTCGACGACGGGAATGTTCTCGCCGCCGCGGATGATGATGTCCTTCGACCGCCCGGAAATCCGGATGTAGCGGTCGGCGTCCATCCGGGCGTTGTCGCCGGTCTCGAACCAGCCGTCCGCGTCCGTGTCGGAGCGCTCCGGGCGCTTCAGATAGCCGACGAACTGGCCCGCGCCCCGCACCTGCAGGCGTCCCTCCTCGTCGTCCGGGACCGGCGACCCGTCCTCGCCGACCACGCGGACCTCCAGGCAGGAAACGGCGCAGCCGTCCGTGCCGAATACCCGTTCCGGGGGGTCCGATTTCCGCGTGCCCGAGCCGAAGCCGTTCTCGGTCATGCCCCAGCCGGAATGGACGAAGCAGCCGAGGCGCTCGCTCGCCCGCTCCACCAGCACGCGGGGAATCGGCGCGCCGGCGGAGACGAAGGTCTCCAGCGTCGAGATGTCGTAGCGGTCCAGCACGGGGCTGCCCGCGAGGTCGGCCAGGAAGGGCGTCGCTCCCATGGTGAAGGTCACCGCCTCGTCCCGGATCAGCCGGAGCGCCGCCTCCGGCTCCCAGATGTCGAGATAGCAGGTCTTGGCGCCGAGCACGGGCGAGAGCATCAGGCCGTACATGAACCCCGTCTGGTGGGCGAGCGGCGAGCCCATCAGGATCGCCGTGTCCTCGCCGAGGCCGATGCGCTCGACATAGCTCATCACCATGGCGAGCAGCGTGTTGGAGGTGTGCATCGCGCCCTTGGGCTCGCCGGTGGTGCCGGAGGTGTAGAGGAGCTGGACGACATCGTCCGGGTCTGGCTTCCCGGCGGCAAACACCGCCTCGGCGTCCATGCCCTGCTCCAGTTCCGGGTCCAGCAATGCCGCCTCGAAATTGTCCCCGATGACGAACAGGTGCTCCAGCTTCGGCAGGGAGGGGCGGAGCTCCCGCGCCATCGCCCCATGGTCGTGGCCCCGGAAGACGCCCGGCGTCACCAGCGCCTTCGCCTCCGCGAAATCGAGCATGAAGGAGAGTTCGCGTTCCCGGAAGATCGGCATCAGCGGATTGGAGCACACACCGATGCGCAGGCAGGCGATGTGCAGGCAGTAGAACTGCCACCAGTTGGGAAGCTGGAAGGCGAGCACGTCGCCCTTGCCGAGCCCGTGCGCGTGGAAGCCGAGCGCCATCCTGTCGGACAGCCGCTTGAGCTGGCGCCAGGAGAGCACCGTCTCGCTGCCGTCCTCCACCCGGCGCCCGACCACCGCAACGGCGTCCGGCTTGCGCGCCGCGGCCTCGTCGAAATAGTCGAGCAGGGTGCGGTCGCGCCAATGGCCTTCGGCGCGGTGCTTCTCGCCCCTCCAGTCCGGCAGGATCGGATCGAAGATCATCGGCGCTCCCCGATAGCCGTGAATGGCATCCGTCGCATCGTCGAATCCTTCCCCGAGTGGCAGGCCGGTTGCTTGACCCGTCGGCGCGGAGCGGCTAGAAGCCGCCCCGGATTGCCCAGGTAGCTCAGCTGGTAGAGCAGCGGACTGAAAATCCGCGTGTCGGTGGTTCGAGTCCGCCCCTGGGCACCATTCCCTTCCCTGTTTTCGCCCCGTCCTGTCAGGCGTCCGTCAGCACGTGGATCGTCCGGTTGGCGAGCAGGTCCTTCACCTTCGCCGCATAGGCGGCCATATGGGCGGACGCGCCATGCGCGCGGAGCGCATCCAGGCTCGCCCATTTCTCCACCACGACAAAGGTGTCCTCGCCGTATTTCGTCTGGATCGCGCCCGCTTCGGCGTCCACGGCCGCGCCGTATTCGATGCATCCGTCCTCCGCATGCACCGCCGGCACATTGGCGTTGAAGGCTTCGAGGACCTCGGCCCGGCGGCCGGGCTTGGCCTGGATGACGGCGATGACATGGACCCTGGACATG
>JAJEAZ010000298.1 GCA_022824105.1 Alphaproteobacteria bacterium | reverse complement strand
CTGATGCTGACCGGGTGCCGACGGAACGAGATCGTCGCGCTTCAGTGGAAGCATGTGGACCTCGCTTCGGGCGAGTTGAAGCTCGCCGACTCGAAGACCGGTGCGCGGCTGGTTCCGCTGTCGCCGGCGGCGGCGCGGGTGTTGGCGGAGCTGCCGCGCATCGAGGGCAACCCGTGGGTGATACCGGGCACGAAGAAGCCCGAGAAGCCCCTGTCCGACCTCAACCACTACTGGGACCGGGTGCGGGCGGAGGCGGATCTCGCCGACGTGCGGCTTCATGACCTCCGGCACAGCTTTGCGTCCAGGGCGCTGGCGCTCGGGGAGTCGCTTTCGATGATCGGCAAGCTGCTCGGTCACAACAAGATCGAGACGACTTCGCGCTATGCGCATCTGGCGCGCGATTCGATCAAGGCGTCGTCTGCACGGGTGGCCGACAGCATTGGGGCAGACATTCTCGATGCGCGGGCGCAGACGGAGACCGCTCCCGCCTGAGCCGGATCGGCGCGCCGGTTGGGGACTTGCGGCGGTCGCGGGCCGGTGGGCCGGCCTCCGATTCGCTCGGGCCGCTGGCAAGGGATCGTTCCACCCGGGCTTCTGGCTGCAAACCCGGCGCCGATCGGCACAGCGCTGTCTCACGACCCGACATCGCCCGTCCCTCGCCGCGCGGGGACGGCATTCAGAAGTGGTAGCGCAGAATGACGCCGAGCTTCCTGATGTCGTCGAAGTTGACGTCGGTGTGCTTGCTGTAGGAGAGATACCCGCCGACCGAGAGCCCGCCGCCCGCGTGCACGTGCCCGGCAATCCCGAGCATGGTCTCGGAGTCCGAAAACTCCCCGCCGGTGCGTGGCACGTCCCCGCGGGTATGGGTACGAGAGAGTCGGCCCTCGATTTCCACGTTGCCGGAGAGCCAGTAGCGGATGCCGAGAGCTCCGCCGAGGCCGTTGCCTTCGATGACCGACTGCGTCGTCGTCACGGTCGGCGGCCCGGACGCCGACGGCGTGACGAGCGGGATCGAGTGCTCGACCTCGAAGTCCGCGACGACCAGCGCTTCGGCGTAGAGGCTGGTCCGGTCGCCGGCCTCGATGTGATATCCCGCGCCCAGCGTGGTCATGGTCTGCCGGCTGTCGAGGTCCACCGGGGCGCCCGCCACCTCGTTGCCGAACTCCTTGGTCTCCCGCGACCACGCTCCCTTGACGTAGAACTTGTCGAACACTTCCCAGGAGCCCGCGATCGCGAACAGCCGCCCGTCCGCATCGTCCTCCAACGGGGCCTCTGCCGTGTTTCGGGTTTTCGACAGGTCCGCCGAGATTTCAAGGTAGCTGTAGCTGAATTCGGCGGCGTTCGCGCCGGCCGACAGCCCCGCGAGCGACGCGAGGACAATCAGTCTTGCGCAGTGCTTCACGGTGCGTCTCCCCATGGCCCCGGTCGACGACCGCGTCCCCGCGTTCCGGCCCATCGACTTGGGCGTCTCCGAAGGCGCTCATCGTAACCGGCAATTCCCGCACGTGTCACCGCGAGGAGGCATTCGGTCATCGGTTCCAGGTGCGCCGCGCAAATCGGGCGACTATTTTTTCGGGGACTTTCGACGCCAGGCGTACCTCCGGGACCCCTGGAGTACGATTCGGCGCAAATCCCCTATTGGCGGGGACTTGCGGGGCTTTGCGGCGGGCCTAACCTAGCGTCCATGGCTGCGCTCGACACCCTCCATCGCGACCGCCCGGCTGCCGGTTTCGACGCGGCTGCCGGGCTCCGCCGGGCTCGTCCGGCCGCCCGGCTGCGGCTGCGGGAGCGGGGCCGATGATCGCCTTCGAGCGGCTGCGCCGGGCGCTGGTTCTGGGCGCACTGGGGGCGGTCGCGATGGCGCTGGTGCTGCCCCCGCTGGCGGCGCTGCGCTACACCGACGCCCACGACTGGTACGCGGCCCGCAAGGTGAGCGTGGCGCAGGCGCTGATTGCCGTCGGTTTCGACGAACACGCATTGACGGACTACCGCCTGGCGGACGGCCAGCCCGTGACGTGGCTCCGAAACGGCGTGGCGAGCTATACGCCGGCGCGGGAGTCCCGGCACCTCATTCTCACCGTCATCGGGGACAACGCCGTGCTGGGCGCCTGCGCCGGCTTCACGGTGCTCTTCGCGCTGTCGGGGCTGCTGAACCTGGCGCGGCGGGAGCCCGCTGGAATATCGAGGAAGCCGGCGGGCGGCCATTCGGCCGGGGAGCGCCGGCCCGGCTTCGTCGAGGACGTTCCTCCGTACGAGCCGCACGTTCCCGCGGGCGCGACGCCGGCGGCGGCCGTCCCGGCCCCGAAACCCGTCGTCCCGGCTATCGTGCCGACGGGCGGGCCCGACGAACGCGTGGCCGGGCCTGCGCCAGCGGCGGGGCGGCGCGGGGTGCCGGCGAAGGCGAAACCGGAACGTCGAGGCGCCCGGCCCGCCCGCCGTCGCGGGCGCTGGTTCTGATGGTCGCCTCGATCGGCGCGGTGGCCTCGCCCGCCCAGGGGGTGAGCTACTACGAAAGGGATTCCTACTACGCGAAGGATTCCGACGAGCACAGTGCGGCGAGCGCCTGGGCCGGCAAGGGCGCGGCGGCGCTGGGACTGGAAGGCCGGGTGGACCCGGACACCTTCCGCGCGGTGCTGGAGGGCGAGGTCCCGGACGGCTCGGGCCGGCGCCTCGGCAAGCGCGGCAAGGAGGGC
>JAJEAZ010000386.1 GCA_022824105.1 Alphaproteobacteria bacterium | reverse complement strand
CCTCATGCCGAGCGATCCGGTCGAGGTGTTCCTCGCGCATGTCAATGTCAGGTCAGGTCCCGAGATCGTCGCCGCCTATCGGGCGCAATGGGGGCTCGACGAGCCGCTCGCCGCGCAGTTCCTGCATTGGCTGGGCGGTTTCGTGACCTTCGATTGGGGCGTCTCATTCGAGACGGGACGGCCCGTTGCGGCCGATTTCGCGGCGCGGCTTCCCTACTCGGCGGCGATCGGTTTCGGAGGCATGGTGCTTGCCGTCACGGGCGGTTTCGCGCTCGGCTTTTTCGCCGCGCACCGCCCGGGCGGCCCCGCCGACGCGCTGTCGCGCGGGCTGGCGGTTGCGGGGCAGGCCCTGCCCGCCTTCGCGGCCGGTCTCGTCCTGCTGTGGGTCCTCGGCGTTCAACTACGCTGGATCGACGTCTTCGGCGGCGGTTCCGTCGAGCGGGTCCTTCTGCCTACGCTCCTCGTTGCCTTCTTCTCGCTCGGTTCGATGTCCCGCCTGACGCGCGCCGGGTTTGTCGAGGTCAAGCGGAGCCCTTACTACCGAACAGCTCTCGCGAAGGGACGATCGCAAGCGGGCGCTCTATGGCATCACGGAAGAGCTGCGGGGGTCCTGACGCTGATCGCAGGACTCGCGCCTGAACTGGCATGGATCATTGGCGGGACCGCCGTCGCAGAGATCGTGTTCGGTGTGCCAGGCGTGTCGGAGCGCGTGGTGCAGGCGGTCAACCATCGGGACTACGCCATTCTGCAACCCTACATCGCCCTGGTCGCTCTATGGGTCGCGCTGGTGCTTCAAGGCGCGCGCATCCTGCGCCAAACGCTCGATCCGCGGCTTCCATGATCCGTGGAGCCCTCCTGCTCGCCGGCTTCGGTCTGGCTGCCTCGGCCGCGCTATGGGCGGCCGGATACCTGCAGGACCCCCACGCGATCGACTTGTCGACCAGACTGGCGGCCCCATCCGCTGCACATCCGCTTGGAACCGATCATCTGGGCCGGGATCTGGCCACCCGCCTCGTCTGGGGCGCAGCGCCCTCCCTCTCGGTAGTCGCGATCGTCCTCGCCGGCGGCCTCGGCCTCGGCCTTCTCGCCGGCGGCATCATCGCACTCGCGCCGCCGCCTCTGTGTGACGGCATGGAATGGCTGGCCAAGACTGCGCTCGCGGTGCCGACGCTCGTGACCGCGCTCGTTCTGTCCGCGATATTTGGCGCAGGCATCCTGACGGTGTCGGCTGCGCTTCTGGTCACGAGTTGGGCACCCTATGCATTGACCATCGCCGCGCTTTTCGACCGCATCCGCGGCGAGGTCTACTGGCAGGCGAGCGAGGCGCTCGGAGCCACGCTTCCCTCGGCGGTGCGCCGGCACATGCTGCCCAATGCCTGGCCCCCGCTGGGGGGGCTCGCCGGGGCCGATGCCGGGCGGGCCGTCATTCTCGTGGCCTCGCTTGGCTTCATCGGGCTGTCGGCGGATACCGGACAACCGGAATGGGGCGCGATGATCCACGAATACCGGATGTTCCTGTTCACCGAGCCGCGTCTCGTCCTGGCTCCGATCCTGGCGTGCACGCTCGTTACCGTGCTGCTCCACGGGATGCTCGACCGGGGCAGCAATTAGCGGGGCGTGCGGATTTCCGGCACGGCGGGAATGAGTGCGGCAATGAGCATCAAGCGGCGATTGGAGGTCTGAGGCTCGCTTCGTCCCGTTTGCCGTATTCGGCGCGGCGCAGGTCTGCGGCGAGTCTGGCGAGGAAGGCGGCGGCGGCCATGACGAGGCTGACATGGCGATGCCAACCGTGCCAGGAACGGGCCTCGCAGTGGTCGAGGCCGAGGTCGTCCTTGGCCCTCTGGAAGCATTCCTCGATGGTCCATCGCAGACCGGCCGCGCCGGCCAGTTCAGCGAGCGTCGCGCCGGCGTGGCAGAAGACAAGATAGTAGGCCTGTTTGCCGGGGTCGCGGCGGGAGCGGCGGATCAGAAGCCAGCGTTCCCGGCCTGCCTGGCGGTTCCGGAACAATGCGATCCGCGCCCAGTCGTAGAGCCTTGGGCCCTTGCTGCCCTCGTCGGCGGCATGGGCTGTCCAGGCATCGTCCTCCAGATTGTCGGCCAATGTCGCGGGATCGGTCTCGACCGGCCCGCCCGGAGCGAAGAAGCGCAGAGTGTGGTTGCCGCACACCGCCAGCACGTAGTTCTGTCCCCGCTCTTCGAGCATTTGCCGCAGACGGCTGTCGGATCCGTAAACCGTGTCAGCCAGAACGAAGGCGCAGGGGACGCCGGCGTCGAGCGCTTCGCCGATCATCTCGCGGGCCAGCATGGGCCTGGCGGCGAAGGCGACCTCTTCCGGCACTTGCGTCTTCGCGCGCCGCGCGCCGTCCTCCGCCCACTCGCGCGGCAGATAGAGCCGCCGGTCGATCAAAGCATGGCCGAAGCGGCCCGCATAGGCGAGGAACACGCCGACCTGGCTGTTCTCCACGCGGCCCGCCGTCTGCGTATATTGGCGCGCGACGCCGACCGAGTGCCGGCCCTTCTTCACGAAGCCCGTCTCGTCGACCACCAGCACCCCGTCCGGGCTGCCCAGCGCCTCGACCGCATAGGCGCGGACCTCGTCCCGTAGCGCATCGGCATCCCAGCGGCTCTTGCCCAGAAGCGCCTGCATCCGCCACGGGCCCGGCAGACCCGCCTGCTCCGCCATCATCCAGCCCGTCTTGCGCTCGATCCCCGAAAGAAGGCCATCCAGAAACGCCCCTCCCGTCTCACGAAGCTGACGACGCCCGAACACCGGACCCAAACGGGCCTTCCACGAACGAAGCTCCCGTTCCCATTCCACAAGCGAACCCGACCATTCCGCAACGCCCATTCCGTCCATCCTCCGAAAACGAAAAGCGGAACTACCCGTCGCAAGAGGCGGCAGGGCGTTCCGCCTCGCGTTCGTCGTTCGCGCTCTCGCGCCGGGTCACGGCGACAGCGCTCCTGCAAGCATCTCGACATTGTGGCGCATCATGTCGAGATAGGTGGATGCCGGCCCGTCCGGCCCGGAAAGCGCGTCCGAGTACAGCGTCCCGCCAATGGATGCGCCGGTTTCGCCGGCGATCTGCTCAAGCAGGCGCCGGTCCGTGATCGACTCGACGAAGACGGCCTTGATTCCTTCTTCGCGGATCTGCCGGATCAGGGCGGCGACATCCGCGGCGGACGGCTCGCTTTCGGTGCTTATGCCGCTGGGGGCGACAAAGCGCAGGCCGTAGGTTTCGGAAAAGTACCCGAAGGCGTCATGGGCGGTGACAATCGTGCGCCTGTCCTCGGGCAGCCCTTCGACAGTCTTGCGGATGTCGGCGTCCAGCGCCTCGATCTCGGCCACGTAGGCCGCACGATTTCCGTAGTAGGTCGATGCGCTGGCGGGGTCCGCCTTGGCCAGCGCCGCAGCGATGTTGTCGACATAGATCACCGCGTTGGCGGGGTTCTGCCAGGCATGCGGGTCGAAGGCGCCGTGGTCGTGCCCGTCTTTGGCCGCATGGTCGTGATCGTCCTTGTCGTGGTCGTCCTTTTCGGCATGGTCGTCATGGTGGTCGTCGTCATCCTCAAGCCTGACCAGCCGGATCCCGTCGGTCGCCACCACGCGGACGCCGCCAAAGCCCGACGCCTCGACCAGCCGGTCCAGCCAGCCTTCGAACGCAAGACCGTTGAACACGAGGATCTCGGCCTGGCTCACGGCGCGCGCATCGGCCGGGGTCGGGTGATAGACATGGGCATCGCCATCGGCCCCCACCAGCGTGGTGACGGCAACCCTGTCGCCGCCGATGCGCTTGACCATGTCTCCCAGTATCGAGAAGGTGGCGACCACCGGGATGGGTGCGTCGGCGGACCATGCCGGCACCGGAGCGGTCAACGACAGACCGATGAGGGCGGTTGCGGATATCAGCAGGTTTCTGCGGCTGGTCACTGCGGCGTCCTTTCAGGCATTGACGCGATGGCGAAAGACCGGCGCGGCAAGGCTGCCCACCGGCCCGAGCGTCAGCGACACCCCGTAGACGATGCCTGCCACGAGGATGATCGCCGGCCCCGACGGAAGTCCGAAATGGTAGGAGACGAGGAGACCGCAGACGCTCGAAGCGATGGCGATTGCGACCGCGGCGAGGATCAGCCCGCCGATACTCACCGCCCAGAAGCGTGCGGCTGCGGCCGGAACGATCATGATGCCGACGGCCATCAGCGTGCCGAGCGCATGAAAGCCGCCGACAAGGTTCATGACGACGAGCGCGAGGAAGGTGAAATGAGTGATCGTGCTCAGCCCGCTCACCGAGCGCAGGAACTGCGGGTCCGCGCACTCCAGAACCAGCGGGCGGAAGATGAAGGCCAGCGCAAACAGCGTAATGCTCGCGATGCTGCTCAGCAGGATCAGCGCCGCATTGTCGAGCGCGAGCACGGTGCCGAACAGCACGTGCATCAGGTCCACATTGCTGCCGCGGGTGGACACGATCAGCACACCGAGCGCCAGCGAGATCAGGTAGAATGCGGCGAGGCTCGCATCTTCGCGCAGCGCCGTGACGCGGGCGACGAAGCCCGAAAGCAACGCCACGGCCATACCGGCGATCAGACCGCCTACCGTCATGGCCCCGAGCGAGAGCCCGGCGACGAGGAAGCCGACCGCGGCGCCGGGCAGGATCGCGTGCGCCATCGCATCGCCGGTCAGGCTCATCCGGCGCAACAGCAGAAAGACGCCCACCGGCGTTCCGCCCACCGAGATCGCGATACAGCCCATCATGGCCCGGCGCATGAAGCTGAATTCGGCGAACGGCTGAATCAGGGGCTCCCACATCACGACACGTGTCTGCCGCGGTGGTGGGGCGGGCCGACGCCGGCCTCGCACATCTGGCGCGCACGGAACTGGTTCGCGGCCGTCAACACCTTCGGAGTGGGTCCGTGCGCCACGAGGTCGCGCGCCAGCATCAGGGTCTCGGGGAAATGCGCCCGGACGATCTCTGCATCGTGCAGAACGGCGATCACCGTGCGTCCCTCTCCGTGCCACCGCCGCACCACACCCAGGAGATCGACCATCGTCTTGGCATCGATGGCCGTGAAGGGTTCGTCGAGCAGGACGAGCTGCGCGTTCTGAAGCAG
>JAJEAZ010000167.1 GCA_022824105.1 Alphaproteobacteria bacterium | reverse complement strand
ACCTGGATGAACCAGGCCGGCGCGCTCGTGCATGTCTATCGCGACGGCTCCATCCACCTGAACCACGGCGGCACGGAGATGGGCCAGGGGCTCTTCATCAAGGTCGCCTCGGTGGTCGCGGACTGCTTCCAGGTCGATCTCGACTGCGTGCGGATCACCGCCACCAGCACCGGCAAGGTGCCGAACACCTCGGCGACCGCGGCCTCCACCGGATCGGACCTGAACGGCATGGCGGCGTTCGAGGCTGCCGAGACGATCAGGGGCCGCCTGGTCGCCTTCGCCGCCGAACACTGGAATGTCGAGCCCGGCCAGGTCGTCTTCGAGGCCGGCAGGGTCCGGATCGGCAACCAGGACATCGCCTTCGCCGATCTGGTCGAGGCGGCTTACATGGCGAGAGTCCAGCTTTCGGCCACCGGCTTCTACCGCACCCCGGAAATCCACTGGGACCGGGCGGCGGGGCGCGGCCAGCCCTTCTACTATTTCGCCTACAGCGCCGGCGTCACCGAGGTCGAGGTCGATACGCTGACCGGGGAATACCGGGTGCTCAGGGTCGATATCCTTCACGACGCCGGCCGCTCGCTCAATCCGGCCATCGATCTGGGCCAGGTCGAAGGGGGCTTCATCCAGGGTATGGGGTGGGTCACGACGGAGGAACTGTGGTGGGACGGCGAGGGGCGGCTGCGCACCCACGCCCCCTCGACCTACAAGATCCCGCTCGCCTCGGACTGCCCGCCCGTCTTCAACGTGCATCTCGCCGACTGGTCGCAGAATACGAAGCCCACCATCGGCCGGTCCAAGGCCATCGGCGAGCCGCCATTGCTGCTCTGCGCGTCCGTGGTCGAGGCGCTGTCGATGGCCGTCGCCAGCACCGCCGGCTACCGGCGCTGCCCGAGGCTCGACACGCCGGCGACGCCGGAACGCCTGCTGCTTGCGATCGAACGGCTGAAGCGGGAGGGAGGCGAATAGTGGACGCGCTGCTTCCGATACTGGGCGAATGGCTCGAATTCGCCGTGCGATGGGCGCATGTAACGACCGCCATCGTGTGGATCGGAACCTCGTTCTACTTCATCGCGCTCGATCTCGGCCTTCGCCGCCATCAGGGCCTGCCCGAAGGGGTGACCGGGGAGGAGTGGCAGGTGCATGGCGGCGGCTTCTACCATGTCCGCAAATACATGGTCGCTCCGCCGGAACTGCCGGAGCACCTGACCTGGTTCAAGTGGGAGAGCTACGCGACCTGGGTATCCGGCTTCGCGCTCCTGTGCGTCCTCTACTATGCCCACCCGGAATTCTACCTCGTCGACAACGAGGTCATGGAGCTGTCGAACGAGGCGGCGATCGCCATTTCGGTCGCCTCCATCGTCATCGGCTGGTTCGCCTACGACCTGATCTGCAAGAGCCGCTTCGGCGACGACAACACGCGGCTGATGCTGTTCCTCTATGTCGTCCTGGTCGTCATGGCCTGGGGCTTTTCGCAGGTCTTCACCGGGCGGGCCGCCTTCGTGCATCTGGGCTCGATCACGGCGACGATCATGAGCGCCAATGTGTTCCTGGTCATCATTCCCAACCAGCGGATCGTGACCGAGGACCTGAAGGCGGGGCGGCGCCCGGACCCCAAATACGGCCGGATCGCAAACCAGCGCTCAACGCACAACAACTACCTGACGCTGCCTGTCATCTTCCTGATGCTGTCGAACCACTACCCGCTGGCCTTCGCCACGGAATACAGCTGGGTCATCGCATCGCTGATTTTCCTGATGGGCGTGCTGATCCGCGTCTATTTCAACCGCCTGCATTCGAAGCAGGGGCATACGGTCTGGCCCTGGATCGCCGCGGCGGCCCTGTTTCTCGTCATCGTCTGGCTCTCGACCATGCCAGCGGTCCTGACAGGCTCGGGGAACGGCGCAGCGGCACTGACGTCCTCGGAGCGTCGGCTGGCGGCCTCGCCCCATTTCGAAGCCGTGCAGGAGGCCGTGCTCACCCGCTGCCTCGTCTGCCATGCGGAGGAACCGGTCTGGGAGGGGGTTCACCGCCCGCCGAAGGGCATCGTGCTGGAAACCGGGGAACAGGTCCTGCGGAATGCCCGCCTCATCTATCTGCAGGCCGGGCGTTCGCGCGCCATGCCGCCCGGCAACCTTGCCGGAATGGAAGACGAGGAGCGCCGGCTGATCGCCGCCTGGTACGAGGACAGGCGGGAGTAGCGCTTGCCCGAAAGCCCTACAGCGGCGGCGCCAGCCTTGGGTGGCGGTTCACGTCCTTGTAGAGCAGGTAGCGGAACGGGCCGGGACCCCCGGCGTAGCAGGCCTGGGGGCAGAAGGCGCGCAGCCACATGAAGTCCCCGGCCTCGACTTCCACCCAGTCCCGGTTGAGCCGGTAGACGCCCTTGCCTTCGAGCACATAAAGCCCGTGCTCCATGATATGCGTCTCGGCGAAGGGAATGACCGCGCCCGGCTCGAAGGAGACGATGTTGACGTGCATGTCATGGCGCATGTCGTCCGGGTCGATGAAGCGCGTGGTCGCCCAGCGTCCGTCCGTGTCCGGCATGGCGACGGCCGGGCATTCCCGGTCGCTGGTTACGATGGGGTCGGGCAGGGCGAGGCCCTCGACCGCCTCGTAGCGCTTGCGAATCCAGTGGAAAACGGCGTTCTCGCCGCCCCGGTTGCGCAGCCGCCATGCCGCGCCCGGCGGGATATAGGCGAAGCCGCCGGCCTCGATCCGCCAGGTCCGGCCTGCAAGCAGGAGTTCGAAAGCGCCGGAAACCGCGAACAGGCCGGCTTCCGCGCCGGGGTCGGGCTCCGGATTGTCGCTGCCGCCGCCGGGAGCCACCTCGACGATGTATTGCGAAAAGGTTTCCGCAAAGCCGGAGAGCGGCCTTGCGAGTATCCAGGCGCGGGTCTTCTCCCAGTGGGGCAGCAGGCTGGTGACGATGTCCCGGAGCACGTCCTTCGGGATAACAGCGTAGGCTTCCGTGAATACGGCGCGGCCGGTCAGCAGTTCCGTCTGGCCCGGCAGGCCCCCGCTCGGCACGTGGTAGCTGCGTGACTCAGGCATTGTATCCGCCTCCCGAGATCAGGCTGGACGGGCTTCCCCAGCTTTTCGGGGGCGCTTCATCGGGTCTTCTACGACGCCTTCCGGTTCGATTTCGACCTCGAAGTTCTCCAGGAACGTGGAAACCATGGAATAGAAGCCGACCGCAAGCGTGAGTTCGGCCATCTGTCCCGTGTCGAGTCGGGCCGAGAGCGCGTTCCAGGTGGCGTCGCTCGCGCGGACGCTCGCCACCACCTCGTCGGTGAAGCGGATCACCAGATTCTCGAGCTCCGAGAACACCAGGTCGTCCTCGCCATGCTCGACGGCGGCGATCCGGGCCTCGTCCATGCCGATATTGCGCGACACGGTCCTGTGCTGATGGACCTCATAGGGTGCGCCCAGCAGGTGGCCGACCCGCAGGATCGCGATTTCCCTGAGCTCGGGGTCGAGCCGGCCCTTGAACAGGATCGCATTGCCGAGCCGCATGAAATGCGGCAGCGCCGGCCCCGTATGGGCCAGCATGTGGAAGACATTCATCAGCGGATCGAAGCGCTGGACGAACGTGCGCAATTCGTCCGGCAGGGTCTCGATATCGGGGTAGGGCGCGCGCGCCATCGGGGTCAGCCTCCGCAAAGGGTATCGGTAGTCCGGGCGGGCGCCTATTCGTTGCCGACGGCGGCTCGCCCGGCCGCCTCGCCGGCGATCTTGCCGAAGACCGCGCCCGCCATCAGCCCGGTGCCGCCCGGATAGTTGAACCAGAACAGCCCGCCGACAAGCTCGCCTGCGGCGTAGAGGCCCGGAATCCCGATATCGTCCGTGTCCATCACCTGGGCGTCGCCGTTCACGCGCAGGCCGCCGAAGGTGAAGGTGATGCCGCAGGTGGTCTGGTAGCCCTCGAAGGGCGGCTCGTCGATGGTGTTGGCCCAGTTGGTCTTGTCCACCGCGAGGCCCTCCGTCCGGCGCCCGTCCTTCACGTTCGGATTGTAAGGGATGTCGGTGCGCACGGCGGCGTTGTAGGCCCGGATTTCCTTGAGGAAGACCTCGGCGTTCACGCCTTCCAGCTTCGCCGCCAGTTCCTCGATGGTATCGGCCCGGACCTTCGTGACCTCCCGGATGCGGTATTCGTCGCGCAGGTTCGGGATGATCTTGTTGTCGAACACCTGCCACGCCATCTGGCCCGGCTGGTTCAGGATCACGCGGCCGTATTTCGCATAGGTGTAGTTGCGGAAGTCCGCGCCTTCATCGACGAAGCGCCGGCCCTCCGCGTTCACCATGACGCCCCAAGGATAGCTGTGCTTCTGGAAATTGTCGCCGACGGCGAGGTCGCCGAATTCGGGCGCATTGAAGTCCCATCCGACCGCATGGCAGCCGGACCAGTTGCCGTACGCCCGCGCGCCCGCATCGAGCGCCATGCGGATGCCGTCGCCGGTGTTGAAGCGGGTGCCGCGCACCTTGGCCACGTCCCAGCCGGGGCCGAGATAGCGGGTGCGCATCTCCGGGTTCGCCTCGAAGCCGCCCGAGGCGAGCACCACGGCGCGGGCACGGACCTCGAAGCTGCGGCGTTCCCGGCGCACGCGCACGCCCCTCACGCCGTCGTCGCCGTGCAGCAGGGCGGTCGCGCGCGCGCCGTAAAGCACCTCGATGTCTTCCCGCGCGCAGGAGTCATGCAACGCATCCACAAGCCCCGGCCCGCCGCCCCATGCCGACAGCACGAGCCCGCCCCAGAACTTGAAGCGCCCGTCGATCTTGAAGGCCTGCTTGCCGTAGATCGGCAGGAAGCGCACGCCCTTGTCCCGCATCCATTTCATGGTGTCGAGCGAGCGCGTCACCAGCAGCTCGCACATGTCCGGGTCGGTCCGGTATTCGGTGATCCGGCCCATGTCGTCATAGAAGTCGGCCTCGCTGTAGACGCCGAAATCGGTGATCGCGATCTCGTCCTCGGTCAGGTCCGGCACCAGCGCCTTTATGTCCTCGACGCCGTTGAAGACGGTGCGGATATTGCCGGCGGTGAAGGCCGAGTTGCCGCCGCGCTCCTCCTCGTTCGCGCGCTCCAGCACGAGCACGTCCGCCCCCTGCTCGCGCGCGGCGAGCGCGGCGCACATGGCGGCATTGCCCGCGCCGACTATGACAACATCGACTGTGCGGTCCGACATTCCGAATTCTCCAAAAGGGACGGGGCGATGGGGGTTCAGTTTCCGAAGACGCGCTCGAAGATCGTGTCGACATGGATCAGCTGACGGTCCGTATCGAAAAGCTCGTCGAGCCGCGCGGGCGGCACGGCGGCGGCGATCTCCGGGTCGCGCTCAAGCTGCGCGCGGAAGGAGCCGCCGTCCCGCCAGACGGCCATCGCCGCCGCCTGCACCTTCGCATAGGCGTCCTCGCGGCTCATGCCCGCCTGCGTCAGCTCCAGCAGCACATGCTGCGAAAAGACGAGGCCGCCCAGGCTGTCGAAGTTCCGCCGCATGGCGTCGGGATAGACGACCAGCCTCTCCACCACGCCCGCGAGCCGGTGGAGCGCGAAATCGAGGGTTGTCGTCGCGTCCGGCCCGATCATCCGCTCGACGGAGGAGTGCGAGATGTCCCGCTCGTGCCAGAGCGCCACATTCTCCAGCGCGGGGATGACGGCCGACCGGACCATGCGCGCAAGCCCGGTCAGGTTTTCGGTCAGCACCGGATTGCGCTTGTGCGGCATGGCGGAGGAGCCCTTCTGCCCGGCGGAGAAGAACTCCTCGGCTTCCCGCAATTCGGTGCGCTGCAAGTGCCGGATTTCGACCGCGAGCCGCTCGACGCCGCTGGCGATCACCCCCAGCACGGCGAAGAACATGGCGTGCCGGTCGCGCGGGATCACCTGCGTGGAATGCGTCTCGGGCGTGAGGCCGAGCTTCTCCGCCACATGCGCCTCGACGCGCGGGTCGATGCTGGCGAACGTGCCGACGGGGCCGGAAATGGCGCAGGTCGCGATCTCCGCCCGCGCAGCCTCCAGCCGGGCGCGGTTGCGGGCGAACTCGGCATAGTGCCCGGCCAGCTTGACGCCGAAGGTGGTGGGCTCGGCGTGGATGGCGTGGCTGCGGCCGACGCAGAGCGTGAGTTTGTGCTCGCAAGCCTTTGCCTTCAGGGCGGAAAGGAGCCTGTCGAGGTCCGCCAGAAGAATGTCGCTGGCGCGCGCGAGCTGCACCGCCAGGCAGGTGTCGAGCACGTCGGAGGAGGTCATGCCCTGGTGGACGAACCGCGCTTCCGGGCCGACATGCTCGGCGAGATTGGTGAGGAAGGCGATGACGTCGTGCTTGGTCTCGGCCTCGATTTCGGCGATGCGGTCGATCTCGAACGCGCCGCGCTCCCACACCGCGCGCGCCGCGGAAGCGGGCGCCATGCCGAGCTTCGCCATGGCGTCGAGCGCGTGGGCCTCGATTTCGAACCAGATGCGGAATCTGGCCTCGTCCGACCAGATGGCCGCCATCTCGGCCCGGGTATAGCGTTCGATCATGGCCCGGACCCTAAGGGCGGCCATCTATCGCGGCAAGGATACCCGGTGTCGCGGACGATATTGCCTGCGACCGCGGGATCAGGCCGCTTCCAGCAACTCCGCGGCAATCTCCGGATCGTCGCCGCGCGGCGCAAGCGGGTCCTGCGGGCTCAGCCTGTGGTCGAGCACCATCCGGGCCAGCAGCAGGCGTTTCCGGCCGCCGCCGGCCGCTGCAATGCGGGCGCCTTCATGCGCCATGACGACGGCGCTCGCCGCATGGTAGAGCGCATCGGAAGCCTGGCGCATGCGCGGCTCGTCCCCGGCCGCCGCAACCTCCTCGGCCAGCGCGATGGCGCGGCCCGCGGCATGGCCGAGCGCGCCCTTCAACTGGCCGGGCAGGCCGTCCGCCTCGTCCAGCAGCGCCGTCAGCGCGTCGCCAAGCACCTTCTGGGCGCCGGCCTTGCCGACGGCGCGGCCGACAATGTCCAGCGCGTTGATGTTGGAGGTGCCTTCCCAGAGCACGCCGAGATGGGCGTCCCGCACGAGCCGGGCGTTGACGAAGGTCTCGATATAGCCATTGCCGCCCCGCGCCTCCATCGCCCCGGTCGCCACCGCGACATTGTCCCGGCCGGTGCGGAATTTCAGCAATGGCGTCAGCAACCGCACCAGGGCCGCCGCCTGCTCGTCGCCAGCTTCCGAGCGTTCCAGCCTGTCCGCGGTGAACAGCGCCATCGAAAGGGCCTGCTCGGTCGGCACCATCAGCTTGAGCAACTGCCGGCGCATCAGCGGCTTGTCGGCGACGACGCCGCCGAACGCCACGCGCCCGCGCGCCGCGACCAATGCTTCGTTCAGACAG
>JAJEAZ010000477.1 GCA_022824105.1 Alphaproteobacteria bacterium | reverse complement strand
GCCGAGCTCGACGCCCTCGCCGTCCCAGGCCACCCGCCGGGCCGCTTCCAGCGTGAGGTCGGCGCGGGTTTCCACGAGCACCGTCACGATCCGGCCTCCTCGCCGAGGAAGGGCAGGTTCAACCCGTGCTCGCGGGCGCAGTCCATGGCGTCCCCGTAGCCGGCGTCGGCATGGCGCATGACGCCGCTTGCCGGATCGTTCCAGAGCACCCGGCGGATGCGCGCCGCCGCTTCCTCCGTGCCGTCGCACACGACCACCATGCCCGCATGTTGGGAAAAGCCGATGCCGACGCCGCCGCCATGGTGGAGGCTGACCCAGGTTGCGCCCGAGGCCGTGTTGAGCAGCGCATTCAGCATCGGCCAATCCGAGACCGCGTCGGAGCCGTCGATCATGCCCTCGGTCTCGCGGTTCGGGCTGGCGACCGAGCCGCTGTCCAGATGGTCCCGGCCGATGACCACCGGCGCCTTCAGCTCGCCCTTCGCGACCATCTCGTTGAAGGCGAGGCCGAGGCGGTGCCGGTCGCCGAGCCCGACCCAGCAGATGCGCGAGGGCAGGCCCTGGAAGCGGATGCGGTCGCGCGCCATGTCCAGCCAGTTGTGCAGATGCGGATTGTCCGGCATCAGCTCCTTCACCTTCGCGTCGGTGCGGTAGATGTCCTCCGGATCGCCGGACAGCGCCGCCCAGCGGAACGGCCCGACGCCGCGGCAGAAGAGCGGGCGGATATAGGCCGGCACGAAGCCCGGAAAGTCGAAGGCGTTGTCCACGCCCGTTTCCTGCGCCATCTGGCGGATATTGTTGCCGTAATCGAGGGTCGGCACGCCGTCCGCCCAGAAATCGAGCATGGCGCGGACCTGGACGGCCATCGATTCCTTCGCCGCCTGCATCGTGCCGACGGGATCGCGCTCGCGCCGCTCCTCCCATTCGCCGAGCGTCCAGCCGGCCGGCAGATAGCCGTTCAGCGGGTCGTGGGCGCTGGTCTGGTCGGTCACGATATCGGGCCGCACGCCGCGCCTCGCCAGTTCCGGATAGATGTCCGCGGCGTTGCCGAGCAGGCCGACCGAGAGGGGCGTCTTCGCGGCCGAGGCCTCGGCGATCATCGCCAGCGCCTCGTCCAGGTCCGCCGTCTGCCGGTCCAGATAGCCCGTCTTCAGGCGCATCTCGATCCGGCTCGGCCGGCACTCGACCGAGAGCAGCGAGGCCCCGGCCATGGTCGCGGCCAGCGGCTGCGCGCCGCCCATGCCGCCGAGCCCCGCGGTCAGGACCCAGCGGCCCGCGAGGTCG
Source organism: Alphaproteobacteria bacterium (assembly GCA_022824105.1). Lineage (GTDB taxonomy): Bacteria > Pseudomonadota > Alphaproteobacteria > Bin95 > Bin95 > Bin95. The sequence goes on along the minus strand of JAJEAZ010000477.1, from coordinate 5,187 downwards.
CCGCCATAATGCTGCCGCCCCACCTCGGCGAAGGTCTCGTAGGTGCCCTGCACGATGCCCTGGCTGCCGATATAGATCCACGACCCGGCGGTCATCTGGCCGAACATCATCAGGCCGGCGCGGTCCAGCTCGTTGAACGTCTCCAGGGTTGCCCAATGGGGCACGATATTGGAGTTGGCGATCAGCACCCGGGGCGCGTCGGCGTGGGTGCGGAAGATGCCGACCGGCTTGCCCGACTGGACCAGCAGTGTCTCGTCCGCCTCCAGGTCCCGCAACGCGCGCACGATGCGGTCGTAGCACTCCCAGTTGCGCGCCGCCCGGCCGATGCCGCCATAGACCACGAGTTCCTGGGGTCTCTCCGCGACCTCCGCGTCCAGATTGTTCATCAGCATGCGCAGCGGCGCTTCGGTGAGCCAGCTCTTGCAGCTCAACTCGACGCCGTGCGGCGCGCGGATCTCGCGCGTATTGTCGAGGCGGGGATTCCCGGGCGGCGGTTCGGTCATGGTTCAGGCTCCGGTTCGGGGGACAGCGGCAGGCCGGTATCGTGGGCGAAGCGGGTCGCCAGGTAGAAACGGTCGCCCGGATGGGTCAGCCAGGCGCGCGAGGCGACCCGGCCCCGGGACCATGTGCGCCGGTGCAGCAGCAGGCAGGGCTGGTGCCTGCCGATGCCGAGCAATTCCTGTTCCACCGGGCCGGGCAGCACGGCTTCGAGGCGATGTTCGACCTCGCTGAGCGGCGCCGCGCGCATCAGATATTCGTTCGGGGTCTGCCGCGTGAGATCGACGCCGAGATAGTCCGGCGCCGCCGCCGGATTGACCCAGCGGTCCTCAAGCTGGAACGGCGCGCCGTCGAGACGGTGGACCAGCCGGCTGTGGAACAGCTGGACGCCCCGTCCGGACTCCAGCTCTTCGACGATGTCCGGCGGGGCCAGGCTGCGCTCGTGCAGGACCACATCGCAGCTATACGCCCCCCGGCTGCGGATGGTGTCGGCGATATTGCGGATTTCCAGCAGGTCGAGGCGGGTGCGGCGGTCGGCGACGAATGTCCCCTGCCCCTGGACCCGGCGCAGCCATCCTTCGTCCTTGAGTTCGCGCAGGGCGCGGTGCACCGTCATCCGGCTGGCGCCGGACAGGCGGACGAGTTCGCTCTCCGAGGGGACGCGATGATCGACCGGCCAGTCCCCGGCCAGGATCGAGCGGCGGACATAGTCCTTGACCTGCCGGTAGAGCGGCGTCGGGCCGGACGCACCGGAAGACGGAGCGGGCGCGAACCCGCTCATCGCGCCCGCCGCAGCCGGGCTTGCGCCGGAACGCCGGTTATGGAGAGCAGCGCGTCCACCGCCAGGGCTCCGCCTCGCCTGTCCGTTGCCGCAGGCCCGGCGCCGCAGCGTCCGGCCAGCGGGACCAAAGTTACATATACAACTATATCCGACTTGCATATACAAGTCGAGCGCAATCCGGGCCGCCGGATATAGGTCGCGGTCGGTTTGGCTGATATAACGCCCGTCTGCGGACGGGCGATGCGCGCGTCCCCTCGTCGCGGAGGACAGGTTCGCCGGCGCCGGGGAAGCGGCGGTCGCGTCAAGCGGGCCAACATGCGGGGAGATTCCGATGCGCATACTGAAGCTGCTCACCCTCTGCGTCGCAGTCGCCACGGGATCCGTGGCGTCGGCGGCCGACTACACGCTGACGATCTCGAGCTGGGCGCCGCCCACCCACGGCGTCAACGCCACGCTGTGGCCCAACCTCATCAAGCAGATGGAGGAGGCGACCGGCGGCAAGGTCACCGCGCAGATCAAATACCGCCTGGCCCCGCCGCCGGCGCAGATGGACCTGGTGCAGGACGGCGCGGCCGACCTGTCATGGATCTTCCACGGCTACCAGGCGGGCCGGTTCACGGCGACGAAGCTCATCGAGCTTCCGGGCTATGAAGGAAACGCCGAGGCCGCGTCGGTCGCCTACTGGCGCGTGCACGAGGCGCACCTTGCCGCCGCCGACGAGCACAAGGGGGTCAAGCTCATCGGCCTGATGACGCACGGCCCGGCGCAGGTTCACTCCGCGCGCAAGATCACCGCGCTCGACCAGGTGGAGGGAATGAAGCTGCGCGTTCCGGGCGGGGTCGGCGGCGACGCCGGCGCGGCGCTCGGCGCCACCGGCATCAAGGTTCCGGCTCCCAAGGTCTATGAGACCCTGGCGTCGAACGCGGCGGACGGGGTGGTCATGCCGTTCGAGGCGCGCAAGGGCTTCAAGCTGACCGAGGTGGCCCAGAACGTCTTCGAAATGCCGGGCGGCCTCTACCGCGGCTCGTTCGCGCTCATCATGAACCAGGAGGCCTTCGACGCCCTGCCGGAAGACCTCCGCGCCGCGCTCGACGGGAAGGTCTTCGGCGAGCCGGCGTCGCGGATGGCGGGGGCGATGTGGGACGCGATCGACATCGGCGGCCGGGAGGTCACCCTCGCCGCCGCCGACAATTCGATCAATCCGGCGTCCGCGGCCGACATGGAAGCCTGGGCGGGCATCGCCGAGCAGATCCGCGCGAAGGTGCTGGCCGAGATCGCGGCCAAGGGCATCGACGCCGAGGCGGCGCACGCCATGGTGCAGGCCGAGATGGCCGGGAACTAGCCCGGCCGGCATGCGGCTTCGGCGGGCCGGGCTCCCGAAGCCGCCGCCGGTTGCGGGGAGGCGCCTCGCTTGAACCGCCTCGTTCGATTCGCGCGCTGGACGGCCCACGCGCCCGTGCTGCTGGCCGTCGCCGCGCTCTTCCTGATGATGGCGCTCACATTCTTCGACGTGGTGCTGCGTTCGACCGTCAACACGCCCATCGAGGCGGCCACCGAACTCACCCGCATACTCATGGCCGTCACCGTGTTCTCCGCCCTCCCGGTCGTCTCCGGGCGGGCCGGGCACATCTCGGTGGACATTCTCGACCGGGCATTCTCGCGGGCCGCCGCCCGCTGGCGCGACGTCGCCATCAACCTGCTGACCGGGGCCATGCTGTGGTGGCCGGCCGAGCGGGTCACGGTGCTCGCGGAGCGCGCGCGCAGCTATGGCGACGTCACCGAATATCTGGGCATCCCCCAGTTCTACATCGCCTGGTTCATCGCCGCGTTCACCTTCGCCACCGCCATCGTGCTGGTCCTGCGCGGGGCGCTGCTCGCCGTCGCGCCCGACCTGGTCCGTCCCGCCGATGATTGAAGCGCTCGCCGGCTTCGCCGCGGTGCTCGGGCTCGTCTTCCTGCGGATGCCGATCGCGTTCGCGATGGGGCTGGTCGGCATGGTCGGCTACATGCACCTCAACTCCTATCGCGGCGCCATCTCCATGGTCGGGCGGCTCATCATCGACACCACGCAGAATTACGGGCTGTCCGTCGTTCCGCTGTTCATCCTGATGGGCCTCTTCGTCAACAAGGGCGGCCTCTCGCACGAACTCTACCGGGCCTCCAACGCATTCCTCGGCCATTTCCGGGGCGGCCTCGCCATGGCGACGATCTGCGCCTGCGCCGGGTTCTCGGCCATCTGCGGCTCCTCGCTCGCAACGGCCGCGACGATGTCGAAGGTGGCGATGCCGCAGATGCGCCGCTTCGGCTATGACGACAGCCTCTCCACCGCGTCGATCGCGGCCGGCGGCACCCTCGGCATCCTGATCCCGCCGTCGGTCATCCTCGTCATCTACGGGCTGCTGACCGAGACCTCGATCGGGAAGCTCTTCATCGCCGGCATCGTGCCGGGGCTGCTCGGCGTGCTCTGCTACCTCGCCGCGGTCCGGTTCACGGTCGCCCGCCGGCCGGCGGCCGGGCCGGCCGGGGACCGGACGAGCTGGGCGGGACGGGCGCGCGCGCTCCGGGACGTGTGGGCCGTGCTCCTCCTGTTCATCCTCGTCATCGGCGGGCTCTACGGCGTGTTCGACGTCTGGCCGGTCAACCTCGCCTTCTCGCCCACGGAGGCGGCCGGGATGGGCGCGATGGGCGCCTTCCTCGTGGCGCTGGCGCGCGGCGCGCTCACGGTCCGGGATGTGTTCGAGGTGCTGCGCGAGACGGCCTTCACCACCGCTTCGCTGTTCACCGTGCTCATCGGCGCGTGGATCTTCTCGAACTTCGTGAACCTCGCGGGGCTTCCGGAGGGGCTGCGGGCGCTGGTCACGGACCACGCCGTCTCCAGGGAGACGGTGATGCTGCTCATCCTGCTGGTCTATATCGTGCTCGGCTGCGTGTTCGAGTCGCTGTCGATGCTGCTCCTCACCGTTCCGATCTTCTTCCCGCTCGTCATCGGCCTCGGATACGACCCCGTATGGTTCGGCATCATCGTGGTGGTGGTGACGGAGATCAGCCTCATCACCCCGCCGGTCGGGCTCAACGTGTTCGTGCTGCGCGGCGTCGTTCCCGATGTTTCGACCGGCACCGTCTTTCGCGGCGTCACCCCGTTCTGGATCGCCGACATCTTCCGGCTCGCCCTGCTCGTCATGTTTCCGTGGCTGGCCCTCGCGCTGCCGAACTCCATGTGAGGGCCGCGCACCGGGCCGTCTCCGCCGGTCCTACGTCAAGGTCTGGAAGAGCCGGCGCAGCAGCATCATGCGGGGGACCAGCGAGGAGACGTAGAGATGCTCCTCCAGCGTGTGCGCGCCGGCCCCGTCCACCCCCAGCCCGTCCAGGGTCGGTGCGATCGAGGCGGTGAAATTGCCGTCGCTGCCGCCGCCGGTGAAGGTCTCGCCCAGCTCGAAGCCGATCTCGGAGGCCAGCCCGCGCGCATGTTCGTAGAGCGAGGCGATGGCGTTCGATTTCCGGTAAGGGGGGCGGTTCATCCCGCCGCTGACGGTCAGTTCGACCGCGGGGTTGTAGGGCCTGATCGCCTGCACCCTCGCCACCGCGGCCGCGCCGTCCTCCGGCCGGATCATGCGGATATCCAGCTCCGCCGTGCAGTGTTCCGGCACGACATTGACGCCCGTGCCGCCGGAGAGCAGCCCGACATTGACGGTCACGCCGGCTTCGTAGTCCGTCATCGCCTCCAGATCGACGATCTGCCGGGCCATCTCCAGCACCGCGCTTTCGCCGTCCCGGTGCGACACGCCGGAATGCGCGGGCTTTCCGCGCGCCACGATCTTCATCCGCGCCGCGCCCTTCCGGCCGGTCACGCAGCATCCGCCGTCGCGCGCGGGCTCCGTCACCAGCACATATTTCGCCCGCTCCGCCGC
>JAJEAZ010000593.1 GCA_022824105.1 Alphaproteobacteria bacterium | reverse complement strand
TGCGTCAAGCCTGCTACGCGGCCCCCCGGGGACGGTCAAGCGTGTTATAGACTGCCGCCTGCCCGGAGCGAGGAGGGGGACTTCATGCGTATCGTCGTCAACGGCCAGCAGGCCTTCGGCAAGGCGGTTCTCGACGCGCTGACGGCGCGCGGCGACGAGGTTGTCGCAGTCTATTGCGCGCCCGACGCAAGGCCCGACCGGCCGGACCCGTTGAAGGCCGCCGCCGGCGAGCTGGGCCTGCCCGTCTTCCAGCCGAAGAGTTTCCGGGACCCGGCGGTCCATGAGGAATTCGGGGCGTTGAAGCCCGACCTCTGCGTCATGGCCTATGTCACCAAGATCGTGCCGTCTTCCTTCCTCGACCTGCCGACGCTCGGCACCATCCAGTACCACCCTTCCCTGCTGCCTCTCCATCGCGGCCCGAGTTCGATCAACTGGCCGATTATCCAGGGCCGCACGGAAACCGGCCTGACGATCTTCTGGCCCGATGACGGCCTCGATACCGGCCCGGTCCTGCTCCAGAAACAGACCCCCATCGGCCCCGACGACACGCTGGGCAGCATCTACTTCGACCGCCTGTTCCCGATGGGCGTCGATGCGATGCTGGAAGCCGTCGATCTCGTCCGCGACGGCAAGGCTCCGCGACTCGCGCAGGACGAAGCGCAGGCGACTTACGAAAGCTGGTGCACCGCTGACGACGCCGGGATCGACTGGTCGCGCCCGGCAGGCGACATCTACAACCTGATACGCGGCTGCAATCCCCAGCCGGGCGCCTGGACGATGCGCTCGGGCGCCAGACTCCAGATATTCGACGCGCGGCTCGTCGAAGGGGCCGCGGGCGCAGAGCCCGGAACGGTCCTGTCGGCGGGCGAAGACGGCGCCCTCATCGCGGCCTCCGGCGGGGCCATCCGGGCGCTCCGGGTCCGCCCGGAAGGCGCCGGCAAGATTACGGCTGCCGAGGCCGGGCTGAAATCCGGCGAGGTCCTGGGCGCCTGACCCTGCGGCAAGGCTGCTTTCGGTAAAGGAGCAGGCGATGAAGCGCATCTTCGTCACGCGGCGGCTGCCGGAACCCGTGGAAGCCCGGTTCGCCCGGTCGTTCGACACAAGCTGGAATGTCGATGACCGTGCATTGTCGCCCGCCGACGTGGTCGCTGCATGCAACGGCATGGATGCGCTGATCATCAACACGACCGAGCGGCTCGATGCAGCGGCGGTTGCCGATCTCCCCGCCTCTCTCCAGGCGCTGGCGACCTATTCAGTCGGCTATGAACATCTGGACCTCAAGGCCTTGAAGGCGCGCGGAATTCCTGTCGTCTATACGCCGGACGTGCTCAGCGCGTCGGTCGCCGACAACGCCATGCTGCTGATGCTGGGCGCCGCGCGCCGGGCGCGCGAGGGACAGGCGTTGATCGTCGAGGGCAGGTGGAAAGGCTGGGGTCCGCGCCAATTGATCGGCACCGAAGTAACCGGCAAGCGGCTCGGCATTTTCGGCCTGGGACGAATCGGCCGCGAGATCGCCCGGCGGGCGCGCTCCTTTTCGATGGAAATCGGCTACCACAACCGCCGGCCGCTGGAGCCGGATGCCGGCCTGTTCTTCGCCGATGCCGGCGCATTCCTCGCGCGCACCGACATTCTGGTCATCGCCGCCCCCGCGTCGCCGGAAACGCGCCACTGGCTGAATGCCGAGCGCATAGCGCAACTGCCGAAAGGGGCCCTGGTGGTGAATATCGCCCGCGGCAGCCTGGTCGATGACGATGCGCTGACGCAGGCGGTGGAGAGCGGCCATCTTGCCGGCGCCGGGCTGGATGTGTTCGACGGCGAACCGGACATTCATCCCGCCTACCGGCGTCTCGACCGGATCTATGTGCAACCGCATATAGGCAGTTCGACGATGGAGACGCGGCTGGCGATGGCCGAACATGTGATTACCGGTCTGGAGGCGCTTTTTGCAGGCCGCAATCCGTCCAACCGAATCGTCTAGGCGGCCGTTTCTGCGACATTCCGCCTTTGCCGAATCCGTATGGAACGGGCCGGAAACCGACAGAAATCCTTGACATTGGCCGCCGCAGCCCTAAGAGCATTTTCCAGTTGCTATTGATGAGAGACAGTTCGACACAACGCATGGCTTTCCGAAATCTTGGGTTGAGCGAAGACACGCTCAAAGCGGTCGAGGACTCCGGCTATACCGAGCCGACACCGATACAGGAACAGGCGATCCCCGTCGTGCTCATGGGGCGCGATGTTCTGGGTTGCGCACAGACAGGCACGGGCAAGACCGCGGGCTTCACCCTGCCGATGATCGACATGCTCGCCACCGGGCGGGCGCGGGCGCGGATGCCGCGGTCGCTGATCCTGGAGCCGACGCGCGAACTCGCCGCGCAGGTGAGCGAGAATTTCGAGCGCTACGGCAAATACAGCCGGCTTACGACGGCGCTGCTGATCGGCGGCGAGAGCTTTGTCGACCAGGAAAAGGCGCTGGGGCGCGGCGTCGATGTGCTGATCGCCACGCCCGGGCGGCTGATCGACCTGTTCGAGCGCGGCCGCATCCTGCTGAGCGACGTCAGGGTGCTCGTCATCGACGAAGCCGACCGCATGCTCGATATGGGGTTCATCCCGGATATCGAACGCATTGTGGGCCTGCTGCCGCGCAAGCGGCAAACCCTGTTTTTCTCGGCCACCATGCCGCCCGAGATCCGCAAGCTGGCAGACGGTTTCCTGACCGAGCCGAAGGAAATCGCGGTCGCCCCGCCAGCGTCTCCGGCAGAGACCGTGGACCAGCAATTGGCGCTCGTTCACCGCGACGACAAACGGGCGGCGCTTCGGGAGATTCTGCGCATAGAGGACATCGAGAACGGGCTGATCTTCTGCAATCGCAAGCGCGATGTCGACATTCTCGTCAAATCGCTGACCAAGCATGGTTTCGAAGCGTCCGCCCTGCATGGCGACATGCCGCAATTCCGGCGCACCGACACGCTCGACCGTTTCCGTTCGGGCGAGCTCCGGCTTCTGGTCGCTTCCGATGTCGCCGCGCGCGGACTCGACATTCCGCGAGTGAGCCATGTGCTCAATTTCGATGTGCCGATCCATGCGGAAGACTATGTGCACCGCATCGGGCGCACGGGGCGGGCGGGACGCGCGGGCACGGCGATAACCATTGCCGAACCCGAAGACGCGCTTCACACCCGGAAGATCGAGAAGCTGATCGGCCGCGATGTGCCGAGGCGCGCGCTGGAGACGGTCGAAGCCGCCAACTGGGACGACGAACCGAGGCGACGGCGCCGCAGGTCTTCGCCGGCCGAACGCGAACCGGCAGCGAAGGAAACCGCGCGCCGGCGAACCCCGGCGCGAACCGGGACGGAACGCAGCCGCCGGACGGCGCCGCCCGCCGAACCGCCCCGCCAGGACACCGCGTTCGGCGAACATATCCCCGCGTTCCTGTTGCGCGCCAACCCGGACGCGCAGTCGGCATAAGGCGCCCGTACAGGCCGGGAGGCCAGGATGAGACCGATCTTCGTCATGGTGAAATGCTCTCTCGGCAAGGCTTACGAAGTCGCTGACAGGCTGGCGCAGGAGGTGGAGCAGGCGTCCGAAATCTACTCCACCTCGGGGCAGTACGACCTGCTGGTCAAATGCTACCTTGAGGACGGCGACGATCCCGGCCATTTCGTGACCGAGCGCCTGCAGACCCTGCCCGGCGTCACCGATACATTCACGCTGATAACCTTCAAGGCCTTTCGATGAACGGCGACAACGAACCGCTTCCGGTCAGCGTCATCACCGGTTTTCTGGGCAGCGGCAAAACAACCCTTCTTTCACGCTTGATCCGCCAGCCGGGGATGGAAAAGACCGCCGTCGTCATCAATGAATTCGGCGAAGTCGGGCTGGACCACGAGCTGGTCGCGGCGTCGAACGACGAGAACATCATGGTGATGGACTCGGGCTGCATCTGCTGCTCGATCCGGGGCGAACTTGCGGAGACCCTGCGGGACCTGTTCGTCCGGCGCGCGCGCGAGGAAATCCCGGCGTTCGACCGGGTCGTGATCGAGACCACGGGGCTCGCTGACCCGGCACCGGTGTTGCACACGCTCATGGCCGACCCGCTGGTGGCGTCCTGCTTCCGCCTCGACGGCGTGGTGACGACGGTGGACAGCGTGCATGGCGGCGGCCAGCTCGACCGGCATGAGGAGTCGCTGAAGCAGGCGGCCATGGCCGACCGGCTGCTGCTGACCAAGACGGACCTCGCCAAGGATGAGCCCCTGGCTGCGCTTGAGGGGCGTCTTTCCGGAATCAACCCGAGCGCGCCCAGATACCGCGCCGTCCACGGCGAGATCGACCCCGACCGCCTGTTCGGCGCCGGCCTCTACGACCCCGAGACCAAGACCGCGGATGTCCGCAACTGGCTCCGGGAACAGGCTTTCGAGGCGCATGAGCACCACAGCCACGACCACGATCACGATCATGACCACCACGACCATGAGCACGATCATGGCGGTCACCGCCATGATGAGCGGTTTACCTCCTTCTGCGTGCGCCGGGAGGGCGCGTGTTCGTGGAACTGCTGGGTCGAGTTCCTGGAAGCGCTGCTTACCTCCCACGGAGAGTCGCTGCTTCGTCTCAAGGGGATTCTGAACGTCACCGGGCTCGAAACGCCGGTGGCGGTGCATGGCGTGCAGCACATGTTCCATCCGCCGGCGATCCTGGACGCCTGGCCTTCGGACGAGCGCACCAGCCGGATCGTCTTCATCGGCGACGGGCTTTCGCAGGCCGGGGTCGAGAAGATGCTGGACGCCTGGATCGAAGCTGACAGAGAAGCGAATCCGTGAAGATCGCGAAGGTCGAAACCGTCACCCTGTCGATCCCGTTCGACCATGGCGGCCCGCCGACGGGCTTCGGCGGCACGGAATGGCGCAATCTCGACACGCTGCTGGTCAGGGTCGAAACGGACGAGGGCCATGTGGGCTGGGGAGAAGCGTTCGGGTTCAACGCGATCCCTTCGACGCGGGCGGCGCTGGAAACGATGATCGCGCCGCTCGTGGTCGGCCGGGACGCCGGCGACATCGCCGCGCTCCACGCCGAACTCCAGAAGACCCTGCACATTTTCGGGCGCTACGGACAGACGATCTACGCGCTTTCCGGGCTGGACATCGCGCTCTGGGACATTGCCGGCAAGGCGGCGGGCATGCCCCTGCACCGCCTTCTCGGTGGCGCGCAGCGCATGTCGCTGGAAGCCTATGCCAGCCTGTTGCGCTATTTCGAACCGGAGCTTGTGGGCGAGCGCTGCGCAGACGCCGCCTCGCAGGGTTACGGGTGGATCAAGCTTCACGAGCGCATGGAGCCGGCCGTGGCGGCCGCCCGCGCGGCCATCCCGGCCGAGGCGAAGCTGATGGTGGACACGAACTGCCCGTGGACCCTGGCGGAGGCTCTGGCGAAGGCGGAGAGCTTCGAGCCGCACGGCGTGCACTGGCTGGAAGAGCCGATGTGGCCGCCGGAGAACTTCGCCGGCCTCGCCGAACTGCGGGGCCTGTTCGACATGGGCATTGCGGCCGGCGAGAACCTCTGCACCGCATGGCAATTCCAGGCGATGCTCCAGGCCGAGGCGGTGGACGTCGCCCAGCCGAGCGTGACGAAGGTCGGCGGCGTGACCGAGATGCGCAAGGTCGAGGCGCTCTGCAACCTGCACAATGTCCGCTATGTGCCGCACTCGCCCTATTTCGGGCCGGGCTTCCTCGCGACCCTGCATCTGCTCGCCGCGGCGGACAATGAGGAGCCGGTGGAGCGTTTCTTCGGCGTGCACGAGGCGGAAATCTTCGGCGACCTCTGCAAGGTCGAGGCGGGCCGCATCGCCGTGCCCGACGGCCCGGGACTCGGGGCCGACCCGAGCCCGGAAGTCCTCCGGGACTACGCCGTCGCCTGAACCGGTTGCGGGCCGGCGGCGCGGCAGGTCCGAACATCCCCTCTCCACCATGTCCGGACTTGTTCCGGGCCTCCTTCGGGGCCGTTGCGACGGCGGAAGGAGATTCCCGATAGCCGAAACGGCTTTATCGGGATAGGCTTCCGGATTGCCCCAACGGGGCTTGCCCGGGAGGAAGGGAGCGTGGCGATACCGATCGAGGGAGGCGGCATCCGCCGCCGGCTCGATTCAGATGCCGGAATCGACCCATCGGGGCGACGACCGGCCCGTAGGAGGAGGACCACCGGTCCTGCCGTCCCTGCCGCGCACCCTGCCCGCCGGAATTCCTGTCATCCAGCAGCATCGGGAGGAGTCGGATGAAATCGTCACGTTCACCGCATTGTCGCCATGCGCTCACGGGCGCAGTCATGGGAGCCGGGATGCTGCTTGCCGCCGGGCCGCTGGCCGCGGCCGACGAGGTCCATCTCCAGACCGACTGGATCCCCTCGGGCGAGCACGCCATGTATTTCGGCGGCTGGACCAAGGGCTTCTGGAAAGACCAGGGCATCGACATCACCATCACGCGCGGCTACGGGTCGGGCGATACCGTCACCAAGATCGCAGGCGGCGCCGCCGACTTCGGCATCGCCGACATCGGCGCGCTGATTACGGCCCGCGCGCGGGCCGGAGTGCCGGTCAAGCAGATCATGCAGACCTATACGCACTCCCCCCATTCGCTCTTCGTGCTGAAGAGCTCCGGGATCACGACCTTCCAGGGCCTCGAAGGCAAGAAAATCGGCATCACCCCCGGCAACAGCCACCGCGTCTATTTCCCGAAGGTGGCGGAGCGGGCGGGCACCGATCCGTCGAAGATCGTCTGGTCCAACTCCGACGCATCGGCCATGGCGGCGCTGCTGATCTCCAAGAACATCGACGCGGCCCCGTTCTTCGCGATGCACCACTACTACCAGAACAAGGCGGCGAAGCAGGCCGGAGAGGAGATCGTGGTGCTGCCCTTCGTCGAGGCGGGGTTCGCGATCTACGCCACGGGACTCATCGCCCGGGACGACTTCATCGAGGAGAATCCCGACCTGGTGCGCCGCTTCCTCACCGCCAACAAGAACGCGATGGAATGGGCCCGCGACAATCGCGAGGAGGCGTGCGAACTGCATGTCCAGCGCGTGCCGGAGGTGGCGATGGACGACTGCATGGGCAGCCTGAACGCCACCCTCACCTTCGTCTTCAACGACCATTCCGCGGCCGCCGGCCTCGGACGCCACGACCCCGAGCGGCTGGCCTTCACCTACGAGGTGGTGGCGGACGCCCAGGACCTCGACCCCGACTGGGACTACAGCCAGGCCGTGGATCATAGCCACGTGCCGTAGCCGCGCCGTGCGGCCGCATTCCGGCAGGGGCGCCCCGCGGTGATCCGGGTTGAGGGGCTTTCGAAGGTCTTTCACTCCCGGGACGGCGGGAGCGTCGTCGCGCTCCACGACGTGTCGATGGAGGTGGCGCGCAACGAGTTCGTCTCGTTGGTCGGGCCTTCCGGCTGCGGCAAGTCCACGATGCTGCGCCTCGTGGCGGGGCTTGTCGGGGCGACTCGGGGGGTGCTGGAGGTCGACGGCACGGCGGTCACCGAGCCGCGCCGGGACATCGGCATCGTCTTCCAGAGCCCGACCCTGCTGCCCTGGGCCGACATCACCGACAACGTCCTCTTCCCGCTCCGGCTGATGCGGGAGAGGGCGTCGGATGCGCGGGCGCGGGCGCATGCGCTCCTCGAACTGGTGGGCCTCAAGGGGTTCGAGAGCCGCTATCCCCGCGAGCTCTCCGGCGGCATGCAGCAGCGCGCCGCCATCTGCCGGGCGCTGATACACGACCCCGGCATCCTGCTCATGGACGAGCCCTTCGGGGCGCTCGACGCGCTCACGCGCGAAGTCATGAGCATGGAGCTGCTCCGGATCTGGACCGAGAACCCGAAGACCATCGTGTTCGTGACCCACTCGATTACGGAAGCGGTCCTGCTCTCCGACCGGGTCATCGTGATGTCGCCGCGGCCGGGGCGGATCGCTGAGGTCGTGGACGTGCCGATCGAACGGCCCCGCACCCTTGACATGGAGGGAAGCCGTGAATTCCAGGAATGCACCAGACGAATTCGACGCCGTATCTTTGGGGCTGACGAAACCGAC
>JAJEAZ010000073.1 GCA_022824105.1 Alphaproteobacteria bacterium | reverse complement strand
CTGGTTTCGGTGGATGGCGGGGTGGGGGTGCTGACCCTCAACCGGCCGGACAAGTTCAACTGCATCTCGACCGGGCTGCTGGACGGCCTCATCGCCGGCATGGACCGGTTCGAGGCGGACCCCGCGGTGCGCGCCGTGCTGGTGAACGCGGAGGGCAGGCAGTTCTGCACCGGCGCCGACCTCGACGAAGTGCTGGACCGGCGCAGGTCCGCCGAGGCGCTCACCCCCTTCATCGGCGCCATCCACGAGGCGACGCGCCGCTTCGAGGCCTCGCCGCTGCCCGTCGTGGCGGCGGTGCAGGGCCTCGCGCTCGCCGGCGGCATGGAGATCGTCGTCGCCTGCGATACCGTATTCGCCGCCGAAAGCGCGCGCATCGGCTGCCAGCACGCCCGCTACGGCCTGCCGCCCGGCGGCGGCGGCACGCAGCGCCTCGCCCGCCTTGTCGGGCTGCGCCGGGCGCTCGACCTCATGTTCACCGCCCGCTGGCTCGACGCGCCCGAGGCGGAGCGCTGGGGCCTCTTCAACCATGTCGTGCCGGACGCGGAGCTGGACGAGCGCGCGCGCGCCTATTGCGCCGGCCTCGCCGCCAAGAGCCGCCACGGCCTCGCCTTCATGAAGGGCATGGCGCGGCGCGGCCTCGAAGGGCCGCTCGAAGTCGGGCTGGCGCTGGAGCGGGGCGCGGTCGTGGCCGCCCTCCAGCACAGCGATGTGGCCGAGGGGCTCGACGCCTTCCAGTCCAGGCGCGAGCCGGTCTTCCCGTAGCCAGGAGCCTTTGTTCCATGCAGCTCGAATTCACCGCCGGGGAACGCGCCTTCGCCGAGGAGGTCGATGCCTTCTTCGAGGCCAATCTGGAGCCGCGGCTCTCCGAGCAGGTCAGGCGCAACCCCTCCTATGTGTCCAAGGAGGACATGCGGCGCTGGCAGAAGGCGCTCTACGAGCAGGGCTGGATCGCGCCCAACTGGCCCGAGGAGCATGGCGGCACCGGCTGGACGCCGACGCAGAAGTTCATCTTCGAGGAAGCATACCAGCGCCATTACGCGCCCCGGCTCTCGCCCTTCGGCATCATGATGGTGGGGCCGGTGATCTACACCTTCGGCAGCGAGGAGCAGAAGGCCGAGCACCTGCCGGCGATCCTGAAGAGCGACCGTTTCTGGTGCCAGGGCTACTCGGAGCCGGGCTCGGGCTCCGACCTCGCCTCGCTCAGGACGCGGGCCGTGCAGGACGGCGACGAGTATGTCGTCAACGGCTCCAAGATCTGGACCAGCGGCGCGCACCATGCCGACTGGATCTTCGCGCTCGTGCGCACGGACACGGAAGCCGCGAAGCAGCAGCAGGGCATCTCCTTCCTGCTGATCGACATGAAGACGCCCGGCATCGAGGTGCGCCCGATCGTCTCCATGGACGGCGGGCACTATCTCAACCAGGTGTTCTTCACCGATGTGCGCGTGCCGGTGTCGAACCGGGTCGGCGAGGAGAACAGGGGCTGGACCTACGCCAAGTTCCTGCTCGGCAACGAGCGCGCGGGCGTCGCCGGCGTCTCCAAGTCGCGCATGAAGGTCGAGCGGCTGAAGGAGATCGCCTCCGTCGAGACCGGGACGAATGACGGCGCGCTCGCCGACGACCCGGCATTCCGCGCCCGCCTCGGCGAGGCGGAGGCGAGGCTCGGCGCGCTGGAGATCGTCAATCTGCGCACGCTTGCGGCGGAGGAGAAGGGCGGCGGTGTCGGCCCGGAAGCCTCGATCCTCAAGATCTGCGGCACGGAGATCGAGCAGGCGCTCAACGAGATGCTGATCGAAGCCGTCGGCGTCGATGCGATCCCCTATTCGCTGGAATGGACCCGCCTCGACACCAATGAGGACCCGCCGGTCGCCGACCGCGCCGTCGGCCTGATGAGCGAGCATCTGCTGAAGCGCGCCGCCACGATCTATGGCGGGTCGAACGAGATCCAGCGCAACATCGTCGCCAAGCACGTGCTGGGACTCTAGGCGCGGTGGCTATCTTCCACCACGGCTCCCACTGGGGCGCGTTCCGGGCGGAGACGGCGGAGGGGCGCGTGGCCGCCGCGCTGCCCTTCGCCAAGGACCCCGAGCCGTCTCCCATAGTCGCCTCGATCCCGGACGCGGTGCATCACCGCTCGCGCATCGAAGGGCCGGTGGCGCGGCGCGGCTGGCTCGACGGCGACGGCGGCGAGGGCCGGGGCCGGGACACCTTCGTGCCGCTCGAATGGGACCGGGCGGTCGACCTGATCGCGGACGAGGTCGCGCGCGTCGGGCGGGACTTCGGCAACGCCTCGGTCTTCGGCGGCTCCTACGGCTGGGCGAGCGCCGGGCGCTTCCACCATGCCAAGAGCCAGTTGCAGCGCTTCCTCGGCATGGCCGGCGGCTTCACCAACCAGCGGCACAATTACAGCTACGCAGCGGGCCTCGCCGTGCTGCCGCACATATTGGGCGGCGTGGAGGCGGCGGCCGGCCCCGTCACCGACTGGCCCTCCATCGTCGGGAACACCGGGCTGATGGTCTCCTTCGGCGGCCTGCCGGTGAAGAACGCGCAAGTCGATTCCGGCGGCAATGGCGAACATGCGGCGGCGGGCTTCATCCGCGAGGCGGCCGGGCGCGGCGTGCGCTTCATCGCCGTCTCGCCCTTCGGCGGCGACCTGCCGCCCGAGGTCGAAGGCGAGTGGATCCCGATCCGCCCCGGCACCGATACCGCGATGATGCTGGCGCTCAGCCAGGTGCTGCTGTCGGAGGGGCTGGCCGACCGGGCGTTCCTGGAGCGCTGCTGCGCGGGCGCGGCCGCCTTCGAAGCCTCGCTGGAGAGTCGCACGCCGGAATGGGCCGAGGAGATTACCGGCGTGCCGGCTGCGCGTATCCGCTCGCTCGCCCGCGAGATGGCGGCGGCGCGCACCATGATCTCCACCGCCTGGGCCCTGCAGCGCGGCGACCATGGCGAGCAGCCCTTCTGGGCCACGGTGGCGCTCGCGGCCTGCCTCGGCCAGATCGGCCTGCCGGGCGGCGGCTTCGGCTTCGGCTACGGGTGCGTCTCCGGCATCGGCGCGCCGCGCCACGGCATTACCGGGCCGACCTTCCCCATCGGGCCGAACCCGGTCGATGACTTCATCCCCGTCTCGCGCATTGCGGACATGCTGCTCGATCCGGGCGGGGCCTATGATTTCGACGGCGAACGGCGGCGCTATCCGGATACGCGCCTCGTCTGGTGGGCGGGGGGCAACCCGTTCCACCACCACCAGGACATCAACCGGCTCGTGCGCGCCTTCCGCCGCCCGGAGACGGTCATTGTCCACGACCCCTGGTGGACGGCGACTGCGCGCCATGCCGACATCGTCGTTCCGGCGACCACGACGCTCGAGCGCAACGACATCGCCGCCGGCCGGCGGGACCGCTTCTGGCTCGCCATGCACCGCGCCATCGACCCGGTGGGCCGGGCGCGCAACGACCATGACGTCTTCGCCGACATCGCCGACCGGCTGGGCTTCCGCGAGCGCTTCACCGAGGGGCTCGGCGAGATGGCGTGGCTGCGCCGCATCTATGACGAGGCCTGCGGGCGCGCGGCCGAGCGCGGGCTCAACCTGCCGGACTTCGACGCCTTCTGGGCCGAGGGCCATGTGGAACTGCCGCGCCCGGAGGCCCCGCGCGTGCTGTTCGAGGGCTTCCGCAGGGGCGAGGAGCGCCTCGCGACGCCTTCGGGCAGGATCGAGCTCTTTTCCGAGCGTGTGGCGGGCTTCGGCTATGAAGACTGCCCCGGCTACCCCGCCTGGCTGCCGCCGAAGGAGTGGCTGGGCGCAGAGGCCGCAAGACAATGGCCGTTGCACCTGATCTCGAACCAGCCGGCGACCCGCCTCCACGCCCAGCTCGACCAGGGCCGCGTGTCGCAGGCGAGCAAGGTGCAGGGCCGCGAGCCCATTCGCCTCAATCCGGCCGACGCCGCCGCGCGGGGCATTGCCGACGGCGACGTGGTGCGCGTGTTCAACACCCGCGGCGCGCTGCTCGCAGGCGCGGTGCTGAGCGGCGAGGTCGCGCCCGGCGTGGCCGTGCTGGCGACGGGAGCCTGGTACGACCCCGTCGATCCCGCCGCGCCGGGCAGCCTCGACAAGCATGGCAATCCCAACGTGCTGACCGCCGACCGCGGCACCTCGAAGCTCGGCCAGGGGCCGAGCGCAATGAGCGCGCTGGTCGAGGTGGAGCGCTTCGAGGGCGAGCCGCCGACCGTCACCGCCTTCGACCCGCCCGACATCGCCGCATGAGCGCATCGGGGCCACTGGCCCACGCTTGACAGGGAGTCCGCCGCCACCCCACATTGCGCGCACGTTCGTTGTTCCGACCTGACAGACTGGGGGAGCGCCGCACAAGCAATCCGACACCGCTGCAAAAGTCTCTCATCGTCCCAGTTTGGCCCGGGTCATGGCCAGCGGTCATGTTCCCACGAAGCGCAACGAGAGGAATTGATGATAAACGCTGCGACGAGCCAGTGAGACGGCAGGCCATGCTTACCGGGATAGCGGCGCACACCGCCATGCTCCTGCCGGAGCAAAGGAACGAGATCGCAGGCCCGGAATGGAGTAGGCGAGATGATGACAAAGACTGAAATACCGGGAATGGATGAACTGCGAAAAAACATCAAGGCGTATAATTCGATGAGGGAAGAATTGGAGCAAAACCATTTCGGGAGAATTGCCCTGTTTCATGATGGAAGTCTGGTTGCCGTCTACAATGATCGAAACGATGCATATGATATTGCGTGCGAGAAATTCGGGTTGGGTAATTTCTCGCTGAGGGAGATCGGCGAAAATCCGGCGTCGTTCGGTGGAGCGTCCTTGTATCTTGATCTTGTTTCTGTAGAGAAATAGCTTATGCCTACATTTCGGGGAACTTTGGATGAGAGGCAAATTTTATTGACTGCATGGGTTTCAAATCCGAGTCCCGATGCCAACATCCGGAGGCCGTACCGCGCACTTCTCGATACCGGGGCAACGATAAGCGCTATTTCGCAAAAGGCATTGACGGAATTAGGATTGAGCCAAGACGGCTGGATGCCGATCGATGGCGTACATCTGACCGAAGATCTGCCGACTTGCAGTGTGGGAATTCACGTGCCGATAACGGAATTGTCACAAGGTCAGCAACAACCTACCACAACAACGCGCGGATTCAATCGTATGAAAGTCACAATCATGGGACATCAATCCAGTCGGTTCGACGTGCTGCTGGGCATGGATTTGCTGATAGATTTCCATTTGACGATCTATAAAGACCATTTCATAATCAGCAATTGAACGGGCCGCCGCACACAATCGTCATGCCATGTAATCGAAGGGCGTATGTCTTCGATGCCGGGCAACGGAACTTGCGACATATCGCGAATGAAACGGACCGCAGCCGGAATCCGCCCTGCCCGTCCGTTGCGCTGCCTGCCGAAGAAGGCGATTCCCGATGATCGTCGTTAGCCGCCCGCTACCCGGGACGGCCGCATGACCGGGCCGCTGGCCGGCTTGCGCGTGCTGGAAATCGCGGGCGTCGGCCCGGGGCCGCACTGCGCCATGCTGCTGGCCGACATGGGCGCGGATGTGCTGCGCATCGACCGGGTGCGGGCGCGTTACCGCGTTCATGCGCGCACCGACCTGTTGAACCGGGGCCGGCGCTCCGCTGCGCTCGACCTCAAGCAGCCCCGCGCCGTCGAGGCGGTGCTCTCGCTGGCGGAAAGGGCCGACGTGCTGCTGGAAGGTTTCCGGCCGGGCGTGATGGAACGGCTCGGCCTCGGGCCGGAACCCGTGCTCGCGCGCAATCCGAAGCTCGTCTATGCGCGGCTGACCGGCTGGGGGCAGGAGGGGCCGCTTGCCCAGGCCGCGGGCCATGACCTCAACTATCTGGCGCTGACCGGCGCGCTC
>JAJEAZ010000093.1 GCA_022824105.1 Alphaproteobacteria bacterium | reverse complement strand
GGGCGAAACGCAAATGCGGTCGGTGTAGACGACCGGCCTGTCGCCCCTGGAAAAATGCTTCTGCGAGAGCATGAGCAGCGCCCGGCCGCCTTCGGCGTTCAACAGCCTCGCCTCGCTGGAATCGGGATCGGCAGGCTGAATTGTGGTTTCGATCCGGTCGATCCTGAAGCCGAGATTTTCTTCGACCAGAAGCTCCTCGGTCGGCGCCCGGTCCAGGGCTGACGTGTCGAATTTGGGAAACACGTCCGGAGGAAAGAAACAACTCTCCGCCTCTACGGCCTCTTCCCCGATAAACCGCAGCCTTTCCAGCACGAAAACCGGTTCGTCCGACTCGATATTCAGCGCTCTCGACACGTCGGACGGCGCTGTCTTCCGACCGAATGCCATCAGCCGGTAAGTGACGTCATCCGCCCCCGGCGCGGTCCCGTCGTCGAACGCCGGCAGGCTGTGCATGTCGACGCTGAAATCCGGGTCCGCCGCCTGTCCGCCGCCGGAACGGGGCGCCCCGGTGCTGGCGAAGGTGCCCCTGCCCGGAAACCGCTCGATCCAGCCCTCCCATGCCAGCCGGGACATGGCGAACTGCACCGTCGCGCGGCTGACGCCGAACATGACCGCAATATCGGCTTCCGTGGGAAGCTGTTCTCCGGTTTCGATCCGCCCCTGCCGAATCCGTTCGGAGAAATGATCGTAGATGCGGGAGTGAGCTGGCGCCGGTCTTTCCAACTTTCCGACCCTCTCGCGTTCCAACCACTTTGTAGTACCGGACTCTAGGCAGTCTACACTGAATGACAATGGAATTTGCCCACTTAACGGCTTGTAATACAAACATTTTTTGCTGCATCTACTTGTCCTATTCCGAGTGAATTGATACCTTCAGGACAGTCTGATTTACTCCCGCTCCGGCGCTGGATCGGCGTGGACATCTCGAAGCGTCCCGTACACCTTCGCAGCCCGGACGCACGCGAGGCCGGAGCGGTAGGCGAAGCGGCGGCAGCTTGCGGCGCGAACTTCGCAGCCGGTCCCGATCCGTCCCGAAACAGGCCGGCCGCTGCATTGTACGACGTCAATCAGACTGTCTAATATTTCACAATACGAGGCCGAGGACGCGCATATTGACCATGCGCCTTTGAGGTGGCATATTCATTTATTGTCAACCGGCGCGGCCGACACCCGGTGGAGCCGCGCACCGGAGCGAGAAAGGAAACGCGCAATGCCTATCCCCCCTGTAATTCCATCCGATGAGAGGATCCGCTCCCGCAGATTGCTGGGCGGCTTCGTCGGCGCCTCCGCCCTGGCGTGCCTGGCCTTCGCAACGCCGGCTGCGGCCCAGACGCAGGCCAAGGCGGCCGAGGCCGAACAGATGGAAGCCCAGGTCTGCATGCTGGCGGGCATCGAGGTCGAGAAGGCCGAGGGCGCCGACTGCCCGACCGACGTGCTCTCCACGCTCCGCGCCTACAGTTACGAGTATGAGGCGCCCAAGCTCGACGAGAACGGCAGCCCGGTCATAGACGCCGAGACGGGCGAGGCCGTCATGGAGGTCCGGAAGGAGACCTTCACGCTCATGGCGACGCTCCTGGAGGCGGCGGGCTTCGGCAGCGCGGTCACGAGCGCGCCGGCAACCGTGTTCGCGCTTCCCGATTCCGTCCTGGCCCCGATCGTGGCGGCGCTTTCCGAGGCGATGAAAAACGAGGACATGCGCGACGCGGTCATAGCCCAGATCGCTCCGGCGGTCGGCTCTCATTTGCTGAACGAACCGATGGCGAAGCGGGCCTTCCAGAACGCCAATGGCCGGGTGTGGACGCTTGCCGGCGGCTGGCAGACAGCGGCCGCGCCGCTTTCGTTCTACGCGCTCAGCGGCGACGGCAGCGTCAGGGTGAACGGCGTCGTGCTGGACCGGATGCTCACCGCGCCGGACGGCAGCGTGATCCACACCATTTCAACCCCCCTCGTGGCCCTGTCCCAGCCCGCCATGGAGGAGATGGCCGAAAAGAGCAGCTGACGGCGATCCGGGCGGCGGCCGGATGGAGAGGCGTCGCCTCCCCGTCCGGCGCCGCCCCTCTCATACCTTCCATACGCAATGACATGAGGAATACCCGATGACTCTTTCCGCCCTGCGCAAATGCGCCTTTGTCCTTCCCGCCGCGGCGTTCGCGCTTGCGCTCGCCGGATGCAAGGCCGGAGGCGGGCCCGACGCTCCGGCGAAGGCGCAAAAGGCCGCATGGAACCCCGCCGCCAAGGTTGAAACCGCGCCCGCCAAGGTCGCAACCCTGCCTCCGGGCGTGCGCAGGGCGCCGGCGGTCGGCGACAAATCCGTCTGGAAGCAGCGGGGCGGCAAGGAGCTGGCCTGGAAAACCGTGAAGCTCGACGGCTCCATTGCGGAGGTTCACGGCTCAAACGGATGCAAGGCCGTAACCGACCGGTCGACCTACGCGCCCACGCTGGGTTGGCGCGGTTGTTCAGGGCACACCGGCTCCCTCAAGATCGAGAAACAGGCCGGCCGCCTGTTCCCGCTTGCCGTGGGCAATACCGAGTACTGGTCGTTCAGCGGCCGGAGCGACAAGGGGAACACCTGGTCCGGCACGAGGAGCTGCAAGGTGGCGGGAACGGCCAATGTCACGGTCCCGGCAGGCAATTTCGACGCCTATCACGTGATCTGCAGGGAAAGCTCCGCGCGTTACGACTACTGGTTCGCGCCCGAGCTGGGATACACGGTCATATCTTCCAAGGCGCCGCTGCCGGGCAAGAAGAGCAGCCGCTACCACCGCGAACTCATCCGTGTGGAGCCCGGCGCCTGACCGCGCCGCACTCGCACGGGAAGCCTGCGAAGCCCCGGAGGGTCGCCTCCGGGGTTTTTCGTCCCCGCTTCCCTTTCGGCCGCCGGCGCGATATCGGTTCCGCCGTTCCGCGTCCGTCGCCTGGAGGGGAAAGGCATGTACGACCTGCTGGAAGGCCTGCGCATCGTGGAGGGGTCGGCCTTCGTGGCGGCGCCGCTCGGCGGCATGGCGCTCGGCCAGCT
Source organism: Alphaproteobacteria bacterium (assembly GCA_022824105.1). Taxonomy (GTDB): domain Bacteria; phylum Pseudomonadota; class Alphaproteobacteria; order Bin95; family Bin95; genus Bin95. The sequence continues at coordinate 3,858 of JAJEAZ010000093.1, read as the reverse complement.
CGGCGCCGACGTGATCCGCTTCGATGCGCTGGAAGGCGGACTCGACTACCGCCGCTGGCCGGTGACCGGCAAGGGCGACAGCCTCTACTGGGCCGGCCTCAACAAGGGCAAGCGGTCCTTCCGCGTCGATATCCGCAGCCCGCGCGGGCGCGAACTGGTGCAGGCGCTGATTACCGCGCCGGGGCCGGAGGGCGGCATTTTCCTCACCAACCTGCCGGCGCGCGGCTGGATCGGCTACGAGGCGCTCTCGGCCCTGCGGGCGGACCTCATCCTGCTGAACGTGACCGGCGCGCGCAGCGGCGCCCCGCAGGTGGACTACACCGTCAACGCCTCGGTCGGCTTCCCCTATGTCACCGGACCGGAAGGCCGCGAAGGCCCCGTCAACAACGTGCTCCCCGCCTGGGATATCGCAACCGGCATGACCGCCGCCGCCGGCCTGCTGGCGGCCGAGCGCCGCCGGGCGCGCACCGGCGAGGGGCAATCGATCCGCCTGCCGCTTCTCGACGTTGCGCTCTGGGCCACCGCGACGCTCGGCTATGTCGGCGAGGCGGCGATCAACGAAGAGGACCGGCCGCGCGTCGGCAACCACATATACGGCACTTTCGGGCGCGACTTCCGCACCGCCGACGGGCGCGACGTGATGGTGTGCCTGTTCACCTCCCGCAACCTGCGGGGCATCGCCGAGGCGGCCGGTCTCGGGCCCGCCTTCAGCCGGATCGAGGCGGAGCACGGCGCGGACCTGGAGGACGAGGCGGACCGCTGGCGCGTGCGCGAGGAGATCGCGGCCGCGGTCGAGCCGTGGATCGCCGCGCGCCCGTTCGCCGAGGTCGCACGGTCGTTCGAGGCGGGCGGGGTGCTCTGGGGCCCCTACCGCACGTTTCGGGAGATGGCGGGCGATCCGGCGCTGGTCGAGGACAATCCTCTCTTCCGGCGCATCGAGCAGCCCGGCATGGGAAGCTGGCCGGTGCCGGGCTCGCCGCTCGATTTCGAGGGGCTGGCGCGCGGCTCGCCGCTGCCGGCCCCGCGGCTCGGCGAGCACACGGACGAGATTCTCGCCGGCATACTCGGCCTGTCGGACGGCGAGATCGGCTGCCTGCACGATGCAGGCGTGGTCAGGGGGCCGGACGGCTAGACGCGGCGGAAGTCTTGGCCGGCAACGCGAAGGGCGTTATATTTCATCACCCGGCCAGTGCGGAAATCTGAATCGGATTGTCGAGAATGTTGGCACGCCCGCTAATCGTGTTGTCGATACTCCTGGCCTTTCCCGCCATGGCCCAGGAGCCGAAGCGCCTGTCCACGCACCATGACTGGACGGCCTATGTGTACGGCTCGGGCAAGGAGAAGATCTGCTACATCGCCTCCAGCCCCAAGAGCCACAAGCCCAAGGGCATCAACCGCGACCCGGCCTTCTTCAAGGCGGCCCATTTCCCGGGCCGCGGGCTCACGGGCGAAATCCATGTCGATGTCGGCTATCCGCTGAAGCCGAACAGCCGGCCCCGCGCGCGCATCACGGTGAAGAAGAAGACGCAGGACTACCGCTTCTTCGTGAAGGACAGCTCCGCCTGGGTGGAGGACCAGAAGAACGAGCCCGTCGTAGAGGCGATGAAGGCCGGCAGCACGATGGTCTTCACGGCCACCTCGGCGCGCGGCACGGTCGTTTCCGACAGCTACTCGCTCAAGGGCTTTACCGCCGCCTACAAGGCGATCACCAGGGCGTGCCGATCCTGAGCCGCAAGCCGACGCTTGTCGGCCTGCCCGGACCAGCGCTGGCGCAGGCGCTCGCAGAGGCCGGGCTTGCCGGCTACCGGGCGGGGCAGGTCTATCGCTGGCTCTATGTCCGGGGCGCGCGGTCCTTCGACGAAATGACCGACCTTCCCCGGCGGGACCGGGCCGTGCTGGCCGAGCGCTACACCCTGGCCCGGCCCGGCGTGACCGACGAGCGCGTTTCCGTCGACGGCTCCCGGAAATGGCTGCTCCGGCTGGCGGACGGCGGCGAGATCGAAACCGTCTATATCCCGGAAGCCGACCGGGGCACGCTCTGCGTCTCCTCCCAGATCGGCTGCACGCTCACCTGCCGCTTCTGTCACACGGGCACCCAGCGGCTGGTGCGCAATCTCGACGCGGGCGAGATCGTCGGCCAGATCCTGCATGCCCGCGACGTGTTCGGCGAATGGTCCGGGCGCGCCGCGCCGCTGACCGACCGCGGCCGCCATGTCTCCAACATCGTGCTGATGGGCATGGGCGAGCCGCTCTACAATTTCGACCATGTGAAGGCGGCGATGGCGGTGGCGACCGACGGCGACGGGCTCGCGATCTCGAAGCGCCGGATCACGCTGTCCACCGCCGGCGTCGTGCCGATGATGGACCGGTGCGGGGACGAGATCGGCGTCAATCTCGCGGTCTCGCTCCATGCCGTGACGGACGAGCTTCGCAACGAACTGGTGCCGCTCAACCGCAAATATCCGCTGAAGGAGCTGATTGCCGCCTGCCGGCGCTATCCGACGGCCAGCAATGTCCGGCGGATCACCTTCGAATATGTCATGCTGGCGGGCGTGAACGACAGCCCGGCCGAAGCGCGCGCGCTGGCGCGGCTGATCGCCGGCATCCCGGCCAAGGTCAACCTCATTCCCTTCAACCCGTGGCCCGGCTCGCCCTATGCCTGCTCGCCGCCCGAGGCCACCCGGCGCTTTGCTGACATTCTCGCCGCCGCCGGCTATACCAGCCCGGTCCGCACGCCGCGCGGGCGGGACATCCTCGCGGCCTGCGGGCAACTGAAATCCGAAAGCCGGCGCGCCACGGCCCGCGAACGACGCGAAGCCGCACGGGCGCAGGAACACGCAGCCCTTGAGGAGGCGCGATGAGCGAGGGTGAGGTCAAGCGGGTGGTGCTCGCCTATTCGGGCGGCCTCGACACCTCCGTCATCCTGCACTGGCTGCGCGAAACCTATCGCTGCGAGGTCGTGACCTTCACGGCCGATCTCGGCCAGGGCGAGGAGCTGGAGCCGGCCCGCGCCAAGGCCGAGACCATGGGCGTGGAGCAGATCTATGTGGACGATCTGCGCGAGGAGTTCGTGCGCGATTTCGTCTTCCCGATGTTCCGGGCCAATGCGCTCTATGAGGGGCAGTATCTGCTTGGCACCTCGATCGCGCGCCCGCTGATCGCCAGACGCCAGATCGAGATCGCGCGCGAGACCGGGGCCGACGCCGTCTCCCACGGCGCGACCGGCAAGGGCAACGACCAAGTCCGCTTCGAGCTCTCCTACTATGCGCTGGAGCCGCGCATCCGCGTGATCGCCCCCTGGCGCGAATGGGATTTGGGCTCCCGCAACCGGCTGATCGCCTATGCCGAGGCGCGCCAGATTCCCATCGCTCGCGGCAAGCGGGGCGAGCCGCCCTATTCCACCGACGCGAACCTGCTGCACATCTCCTATGAGGGCCGCGCGCTGGAGGACCCCTGGATCGAGCCGGACGAGGAGATGTTCACCCGCACGGTCTCGCCGGCGGCCGCGCCGGACGAGCCCCAATATGTCGAGATCGACTTCGAGCGGGGCGACCCGGTGGCGGTAGACGGCGCCCGCCTCTCCCCGGCGGCGCTGCTGGAGCGGCTGAACGGGATCGCCGGCCGGCACGGTGTCGGCCGTCTGGACCTGGTGGAAAACCGCTTTGTCGGCATGAAGTCGCGCGGCGTTTACGAGACGCCCGGCGGCACGCTGCTGCTGGCGGCCCGGCGGGGGCTGGAGAGCATCGTGCTCGACCGGGGCGCGGCGCATCTCAAGGACGAGCTCATGCCGCGCTATGCGGAGCTGATCTATAACGGCTTCTGGTTCTCGCCGGAGCGGCGCATGCTCCAGGCGGCCAT
>JAJEAZ010000482.1 GCA_022824105.1 Alphaproteobacteria bacterium | reverse complement strand
GATTGCTCGCGCCGGGATCGACGATGTCGAGCGCGGCGCGGTGGCGGTCGAAGTTCGGGGACAGGTCGCGGGCGCTCATGTTCCGGCCCTCCTGATCCTGTCGACCAGTCCGTCCACGACGGCGGCGTCGGCGCCGCAGGCCTCGCCCCAGCCGCGCAGGTTGCGCTCGAGGTCGGCGAGGCCGCCGACATGGACGTCGTGGAACGGGTGCTCGGTGGTGGCCGCGAGCACCGAGCCGGAGCAGACGGCGATCCCGGTGATGGCCGGGCGCGTCACGGGCGCGATGCCGAGGAGCCAGGCGAGGATCGCGGCAAACGGGGGTGAGAGGCTCTCGCCGCGGCGCGGGTCCATGGGGTGCATCGGCGGCGGCGCGCCGGGGGACGGGGATGGAGTCGAAGCGTCGGTCATGGTCGGTCTTTCCTTGGCAATTGCGAACGCCCCGCCCGGGAATGTCCGGAGCGGGGCGCAGTGGTGGAATGGCGGCGGGCCGTGCGCTTTCGCTGCGAGCGATCCGGCGCGGCATGGAGGGTCTCCCTGCCGGGCGGGACCTGGCCGGCCACGTTCGCCGGCTCAGTCGTCCTCCGGAAACATGATCGTGATCACGGGCTCTCCCTCGTCGCCGGGGCCGATCGCGACGATCGCGAAGTGCTTGCGCGGAGGGTTCATGCTGTCGCGCAGGTCCTTGCGCACGTCGCGGACGAGGACGCACATGGTGATGCGGTCGCGGCCGGCGGCCCGGCGGGCGTGGACATGCGCCATCCAGAGGACGTCCCAGAGCCGGCCGGCCTCGTCCTGGAATCCCCTGTAGCCGTCGGGGAGCGCGACGAGGCGGTCCCAGACGGTGCGGGAGAGGGCGACGGGAATCCTGAAGCCCGCCTCCTTTGCGGTCTCGGTGACGTCGACGAGGACGCCGTCCTCGATCGCCTGGCGGCGGGTGTAGGCGAAGATCACGGGGCCGAAGGGTTCGGCGGCCTGGGGTTCGGGCATGTCGGGCTCCTTTGCATGGGTCTGGATGGAAGGCCGTCCGGGCCGGACTTTCCCGCGCCCGACCCGGACAGCCGCCCCGACAGAAGCCTGCCTCCCCTCTGTTCGGCGCGGCGCAGACGGCGGGAGGGGAGGCAGCGGCGCGGTGTGCGTGCTCATGATTCGGGATTCGCGTCGGCGAGCGTCACGCTGACCTCCGGTCTCGCGATCCGGATCGTGACGGCGCGGTCCTTCGGGCAGAGCCAGAGAAGCTCGCGGCGCGCGGCGTCGGCGATCGAGGTCCGGACGGCGTCCGCGTCCGAGAGGAGGAGACGCGTGGCGAGGTGGAGCGCGTCGTCGTCGAAGCGCTGCCGCTGGGTCTCGTGACTGTCCGAAGCCGAGTCGTCGCAGGGGGCGAAGAAGGCGGCGGCGAGCACGTCCGCGAGCCTGTGCGGCGAGAGGTCGCTGTCAGCGGTCACGAGGGGCAGCGCGTCCTCGATCCACGACCAGGCCTTGCCGGCGAAGGCGAGATCGGCGGGCAGGTCGAGCGTGGCCGGCGGCACCGTGGGCCTGCGGACCGTGAGCGCGATGCGGATCGCGGCGGGCCGGGGCGGCAAGGGCGCGGCGGAGGGGTCCGTCCGTTCGGGCGCGGGCAGGTCACTGATCGCCGTCCATGCGCCGTCCGCGGCGACCTGGACGGACATGGCCGTCACCCGGTCGAGCGAGTCGTGCCAGCCGTAGCCCGCGAGCCTGCGGTCGGCCTCGAAGAGGCGGCACGAGATTCCGGTGCGCACGGCGGCGCGCCAGAGCGCATGGGCTTCGGGCGGATCGGGATCGAAATCCATGACCAGCGCGTCCTGTCCGACCATTGCGAGCTTGGGCGGGTCCCGCCAGTCGTCGGCGTCGGCGAGCGCGGGTCGCCAGGGCCGCAGCATGGCGGGCGGCGGCGCGATGTCGATGCCGGCCCGCCGCGCCCGCGCCTGGTCCGCGAAGGTCGGGCACGGGGAGGGATCGGCCGCCATGGCGCGGTAGACCGCGAGACGCGCGGCCTCGCGCATGTCCTTGAGGAAGCCGGTCTCGACCGCCTCCTTGCGGGCGGGCAGGACGAGCTCCAGGTCGGGGCAGTCCTGCACGTCCGCGCGCACCGTCCAGGTCGCGCCGTGCACGGTCTCGACCGTCGGCAGGCGCACGGCGAGCGTCAGCCCGAGAAAGTTGAGGTCGGGATCGTTCCAGCCGGCGTTCCGGTTGCGGAACACGCCGAACGCCAGGCCGCGCCACGTTTCGGCGTGAACGGCGCCGTCGAGGAAGGCCCGGCGGGGCAGCGGCTCCCCGTCGGACGTGCCGCCCTCGGTGCGGTCGGCGAAGAGGACGGGCAGCGGATGGTGCCGCGCGGCAGCGGCCGCCGCGTTGCGGATGGCGGAGAGCGGTTCCGTGGCCGGAAACGCGACGGTCGTGCCGTGCGGGAACGGCGCGGCGTCCTCGGGACGGACGTCCGCCTCGGCCTCGCCCAGGAAGTGCTCGGGCGCGAGGTCGACGCGCCATCCGGGACGGGTGTCGCCGGAAGGCGACCGCGGGCGCGAGGAGACGGCGCAGCCGCGCCGCGCGAGGCTGGCGAAGCCGAACCCGGCCGCGTCCTCGCGGCGGACGAGGTCGTCCGGCCAGCCGTTCTCGCCGAAGCTCAGGAGGACGGCGGGATCGGCGATGCCCGCGCCGTCGTCGGCGACGGTGACGGAGAGGGAGGGCCGGTCGCCGCCCGGGAAATCGCCCGCGTTCGGGGCGTCAAACGCGTCGACCGCGATGCGGATGCGCGTGGCGCCGGCCCGCCGCGCGTTCTGGAGGGTCTCTGCGAGGATCTCGGGAAGGGTGGCGGCGTAGGTGCGGGTGACGCGCTTCACGGCGCTCTCGTGGATGCGTGCGCGGATGGTCGCGCGGGGTGCAACTGTCGTGTCGTTCATCGGGGAAGGTCTCCGTGGTCGGGAAGGTGGACATGGAACGGCCCGCCGGACGTGGCGCCCGGCGGGCCGGTGGTTCGGTTCCGGCGCGGTGCCGGCGTGCGGTCAGCGGACGTCGCGGAGGAACTCCGGGATCTCCGCCGGCTCGACGGACGGGTCGTGGCCGTTCGTCGGCGCCTGCCCGGACTCCTGCGCGGCCCCGGTGGTGGCGAAGATGACGCGCGGGCCGCCGTCTGCGGTCGGGATGCTGTTGACGGCGTCGATCATGGCGCCGAGGTCCCCGGGCACGGCGGCCTCTCCCGTCCCTTCGTCCGGATCGCCATGCGCATCGGCATCGCCGTTCGCCACGTCAGTGGCGCCTTCGGGATCCGATGCGCCGTTCGCGCCCGTCTCCGGTTCGTCCGGATCGGCACGGCCGTTGCCGTTCGGCACCTCGGCATCGATCCCCGGATCGGTTCCGTTCGCGCCGTTGCCGACATCCGCGCCGTTGGCGGCGGGCGTCCCGGGTGCGTCTTCGACCTCCGTCGCATGGCCGTTGCCGTTCGCCTTGGCCTGCGCCAGTCCGGACCGGATCTCTGCGACCCCGTCCTCGACCACGGCCCGGACGGTGGCGGCGAGGTCGACCTCGCCGTCCTCGGGCTGCGGCCCCGCGTCAGCGCCGTCGGCGGCCTCGGCCTGGGCCGTGGCGTCGACGGAACCGGCGTCCCCGTCGGTCCGGTCCTCGATCGGGTCGGCGACGCGCCCGGTGTCGAACGCCTCGAAGCCCGGAGGCGTCCAGGCCAGCGCCGCCGCGTGCATTTCCGCGCTGAGCGAGACCGGCCTGTCACCGGCGGCGAAGGCGGTCTCCATCGCCGCCGCCAGTTCGGCCTTCTTCATCCGCGACCGGTCGGCGGCCCAGGAGACGCCCAGCGTCGCGCGGGCGATCTCCATGATGCGCCCCTTGGAGATCCGCGACCACAGCATCTCCGCCGTCGGGCGGATGCGGGCGGCGAAGTCGATGGCCAGCCGCGCGACCGTGGCTTCCAGTTCCGGACGCGCCAGGGCCTCGAACGCGAGCTGGGGCTTGACCGTGCGTGCGACGCAGGCGGCGAACAGCGCCTCCTTGGCGTCCTGCGGCAGCGCGCGGAGCGCCGCGAAGGCCTCGCCGTCGTCCTCGATCTGCATCCAGTCG
>JAJEAZ010000443.1 GCA_022824105.1 Alphaproteobacteria bacterium | reverse complement strand
GCTACATACAGCGTGCTATGCTCGGCACCGGCCGGCGCCGCAGTCTCGTTCCTCGGGGGCATCTCTCGTCTCCTTATGAGGATTGGCAACAACGGCACCGTAGCGCCGGTCACCCGATTCGCCTCATAGGATCTGAGTGGCCCCGGCCCGGGGGGCGGGGTTCCGGTCGGAATAGCCCGTCCCTTCGGCTCCGCTCAGGGCAGGCTCTGAGCGGAGCCGAAGGGACGGGAGAGGAAAGCGCCACCGCCGCTGCACCGTACCCGCCCCTACCCCGTCATTTCGACCGAAGCGTAGCGAGTGGAAATCTGGCCGGCGACGGGGGCCGGGCAGAGGCACAGCCCTGTGGCGTCGATGGAGCGCTCGCCGGGTTTCTCCCCTTCGGCTTCGCTCAGGGCAGGCTACTCCGCCCCGACCGGGGGCCGGGGCTCCGGTCGAAATGACGGGAGGGGGCTGTTGCCATTTTGCAACACAAGGGGACGATTTCCGGGGTAATCGGGAGATTGTGCGCGACAGGGCGGCGGCGCATCGGCAATATCCGCCGTGCCAAACGGGCCGGCTTTCCGCCGCTCCGGGCGGCATACCGAAACTTTCGGTGTTCAACCCCTGCGTTTTTCCGGTCCCGGATGTTCCGGTCGGCCGGGTAACGCGTCAGCATTGGAGAGGGAGATGACGGGAGTCGTCAAATCCACAGGCAAATACGCTCTCCTTGTCGGTTCCGCTCTGGCACTTTCGATCTCGGCCGCGTCGGCCGCGTCGATGGCCAAGGCGGGCATGGACAAGCGCGTTGCCGACCTGGAGCGTGAGGTCACGCTTCTAACGACGGCCTGATGTCACCCGTATCCAAGAACCCCCCAAAAATACGATAAACCGCTGATTTTACTAACATAATTCAGAATTTGCCTGGACATTCGCAGTCAAGCGCAGCCTCCGATTTGATCCAATCTGTTTGCCAGTTGTTTGCCGAATTGCTAGGATGAGGCCTCTTGAACGGAGGCCTCGATCCGCATGGCAAACCGCATCTCCAAATTGACGAAACGTAGCGTGGAAGCGATTCAACCGGCCGCGACCGACATGGTCTACTGGGACGGCGACCTGACGGGATTCGGGATTCGCGTCCGGGCCTCCGGGCGGAAGACCTATGTCGTCCAGACCCGCATACGCGGCAGACTGCGCTGGTTCACCCTCGGACGGCACGGCCTTGTCACGGCAGACGAGGCGCGGTTGCAGGCGCTGGATATCCTGTCTCAGGCGATGCGGGGAATCGACCCGCGCGAAACGGCGAAGGCGGAGAGCCGGGACAAGGCTTCGCCGACGGTGGCCGAACTCGCGCGCAGGTTCAGCGAGGAATATGTCCCTAGTCACTGCAAGCCGAGCACCCAGGCCCACTATCGCCATATGGTCGAGCGGTTCATCGTACCCGCGTTCGGCAATCGCCAGATTGCGGAGGTCGAGCGCAAGGACATCGCCGAGTTTCATTTCCGCATGCGCAAGACCCCCTATCAGGCCAACCGGGCGCTCGGGGTGGTCTCGAAGATGTTCAACCTCGCGGAGGTCTGGGGCTGGCGTTCGGACAACACGAACCCCTGCCGCCACGTCAAGCCCTACGAGGAGCGCAAAAGGGAGCGCTTTCTTTCGGAGGAAGAGACGGCCCGGCTCGCCGAGGTGTTGCGCCGGGCCGAGCGCGAGATGCCGTCTGCCGTCGCCGCTTTCCGTCTCCTGCTCCTCACCGGATGCCGGATGTCGGAGATCCAGACCCTGCGCTGGGAATATGTCAAGGAAGGCCGCCTGGAACTTCCCGACAGCAAGACCGGCGCCCGCACGGTGCCGATCGGTCCCGACGTCCAGGCCGTACTGGCATCGATTCCGCGCGAGCCGGACAACCCCTGGGTGATCGCAGGCCGCTTTCCCGGCTCGCATATCGGCAACCTCCAGCGCCCGTGGTCCATCATCCGCGGGCGCGCCGGACTCGAAGACGTTCGCATCCACGACCTGCGGCACAGCTTCGCTTCCAGAGCGCTCGCACTCGGCGAAAGCCTGCCCATGATCGGCAAGCTGCTCGGCCACACCCAGGTCCAGACCACGGCCCGGTACGCGCACCTGGCACAGGAGGCTGTCCAGAGCGCCGCAACGCGCGTCGCCGGGAGCATCGGCGACACGTTGCTCGACAGAAATCGATCCGACGATGGCAGCGAGGAAGCGGGCCCGGCGACCGGGCGATGAGTCACGCCGCCTGTTCGTCGGGAGGCGCGGCGCCAACCGGCCCCGGACGGGAGACGAACGGTTCGGCGACCGGTGCGGTCCGCCGCAGGAATTCGGGTGCGGCGCCCTCTCCCGGAACGCCGGCGTGGCCGGACGCCGATTGCCGTTCGGTTTCCGCCGGCATACCGGTCGTGCGGCGAGGGAATTGGAGCAGCCCGCTGCATCGATTGCGCGAAATCGACGTCGTTTGGGTTCCAGGCGTTGCAACAGGTCTCGATATATCCGGTGCCTCCCGCCCGAAATTGGGTCGAAGGTTTCGGCATTACTGGGCCGCCAGGAACGGGCGGGTAGCCGCGTCGTGTCTTGTCTTTGGAAGAGCTCATTGTTGCAATTCTGCAACAGCGTCGCGTCAAGGCGTAATCATCAGCATTGACGGGTTTATTTTTTGACATGAAGCAGGTATACGAATGCTGCCGACTAGGATGGATAAGGGATCGTCTTTCTTTTTTGTAAGGGGAAGACGATGCGGCTTGCCAAACTATGGTTTTGGTGTCGGCACTCAACCTTGCGTCAATCCCGATAGTCGGGCCGTGGTGGCCAGAATGTTGGGACACGCTGTAACATTGGAGAGGGAGATGACGGGAGTCGTCAAATCCGTCGGCAAATACGCCCTGCTTGCCGGTACTGCTCTTGCGCTTTCGATTTCGGCCGCGTCGGCCGCGTCGATGGCCAAGGCCGGCATGGACAAGCGTGTTGCCGATCTCGAGAGGGAAGTCACGCTTCTCAAGAATCAGATGAAGTCCGCCATGATGGCCAAGCCGGCAGACAAGAATATCGTCTCGGGCAACAGCCGCGTGAAGGTCACGATCTACGGCCAGGTCAACACGGCGTTCCGGGTGATCAGCCAGGGCGGCGAGTCGAACTACCAGACCGTGAGCAACGACGGTTCGAGCCCGCGCATCGGCATCCGGGCGGTCGGCCAGGTCAACAAGAACGTGTCGATCGTCGGCTGGCACGAGGTCGAGTGGCAGTATAACCGCCGTTCGGCGACGGGCGTCGAATCCGATGGCAACGAGCGCCTGCGCGCCCGCCATGTCGATCTGTCCCTGAGCCACAAGGAGCTCGGCACGCTGTCGATCGGTAAGGGTTCGATCGCCGGCGACGCGGCCGACCTGTACTCGCTTTCGGGCACCGGCTACGTCTTCGGCTTCGGCGGCCCGAGCGGCAACGACGGCGGCTTCGGCGGCGCCGGACACAGCCGTAACTGGACGTTCGGCAACTTCTTCGGCGCGCGCGAAAACCGCATTCGCTACCAGACTCCGCGGGTCGCGGGCGCGATGCTCGAAGCATCGATCAACGAGGACAAGAGCACCTCGTTCGGCGCCCTGTATTCCGGCGCGCCTCCGGGCGTGAAGGATTTCCGGATCCTGCTCCGGGCCGGCTACCGCAACGACCCGAACAAAGACGACGCGGATTCCGACCGGGTCACCGCCTGGGGCGTCTCCGGCGGCATCGCGCATTCCTCCGGCATCAGCCTGAGCGGCAGCTACGGCACGAGCAGCGAGGACGGCGCGGCTGGCGACGATCCGTACAAGTGGAATATCGAAGCCGGCTGGGGCGGCAAGCTCAACGACATGGGCAAGACCAACCTCACCGTCGGCTACGGCTACTACGACAACAACGCGCAGGAAGCCAAATACTACTACGTCGCCGTCAACCAGGCGATCGACTCCGCCGCGGCGGATGTCTACGCCGGCGCGTCGAGCGACTCCGGCACGGATGCCGACGGCAACGACCGCGACTCAGCCACGGTCGTGATCGCCGGCGTCCGGATCAAGTTCTAGGCGACGCCTCTCCATCGGGAACCCTGTCCGGTGCGCGCCCTTCCTCTCCTCTCAGCGGCGGCGCTGGCCCTTACGGCCGGCGCCTGCGCCGCTCCGTCCGCGGAGAAATCCACCGCGGACGGGGCGGCGTCCCGCAGTGCGGAGAAGGGGGAGAAGGGCCGGACCGGGCAACCCTGGTGGAAACTGTCGCAATACAGCCGCAAGGCGGACTCCAAGCCCTGGGTTTACGGCGACGTGCGCCCGGGTCCGGGCCTGCTGAGTAAGGACGGGGACGGCTTCGTCCTCTACCGCAAGGGGGAAGCCGATTCCTCCGATCCGACGAAACCCTCGAAAGTGCGGCGCTGACGGCGGAAGCCGCCAGTCGCCCGTATCGGGAGAACAACGATGAGTTCACGACTTAAACTGGCAGGTATCGTTCTGCTGGGCTCCTTCGCTCTCGCCGCCTGTGGCGGGGGAGGCGGAGGAACAGCGGACACGATGCCGCCACCGCCGGCGGCTAATCCTGCAGAGGAGCGGTCTGCCATCCAGATGGCACTTAACGCTGCGGGCCAGGCTCTTTCTGTGGTGACGGCCGCAGGGGAGAACGCGACCGACGCGCAGATCATGGACGCAGAAACGAAAGTCGCGCAGGCCAAGGCGGCGATCGCTGCGGCAGACGATCTTTCGGACGCCGAGATTGCCCAACACAATACGGCGCTCGGGCTGATCGAAACGCCGCTCATGGCGGCGCGTGCGGCATTTGACGATGCGCAGCGCCTCGCGGACGTCGGGGCGGCCCGCGCCGCGGCGTTGCAGTCCTACATGGATGCCGATGGCAATGCCAATAAGGCCAGGCAAGCGGCTGACGCGGCGGAAGAGACCGCTCCGGGCTCTGCTGGCGCGATGGCCGCGGAGACGGCTGCCATGGCGGCTCGTACGGCTGCGGACGCCGCGAAGGCGGCGCATGACGCCATCGTGGACACCATGACCAAGGCCGAGGCTGACGCAGAGAAGGCTAAGGCCGCCGCCGCGGCGGAGACGGCCATGTCGCGATACCTGACGGCCATGCGGGAGAACGACACTATCCAGACTGCGGCTACCGCGGCCGGTGAGCAGCAGCGAAAGAGTGACGTCGCAGCCGCAAAGCGATTGGCCGGAGAGGCGGTCATGGCTGCCATGACAGCGAAGAACGATGCGGACGAGGCCGCGACCGCGGCGGAGAACGCTCGTGACGATGCCAGAGCCGCGTACGAAAAGGCGATGGCTGCGCGCACCGACATGGCAACGGCCAAGGAGGAGTATGAGAAGGCCAAAACCGCAGCGATGGATGCCAGAACTGCCGCCGGCGAAGCGAACGCCGCCTACATGGCCGCGAAATCGGCTGCCGAAGGCATCGACGACGACGGCACGGCGGCCGCTGCCCAGACGGCTCAGATGACGGCCGAGGAGCAACAGGGAATCGCCGAGGCTCGCCAGGGCACCGCCGAAGGTCATCAGTCGACGGCGGAAACGGCCCAGGAAGCGGCCGAGACGGCCCGCGATACGCACGTCTTGGGTCTGCTCATGAATGCCAACCCGGGTGACGACGCCGATACCATGGACGTCAACGAGCAGACTCGCATGGCGATGGCGGTCGACACAGCAGCGGCATCGGCTACCAACGGTGCCACCGGCACTACGGCGACGGCTACTTGGCCGGGCGACGTTGCTGCGACCGATACCGCAGAAGCAATGCCTGGCGCGCTGTCGATTGCGGTTGACCCCGCTGGTTCGGGTACCCCTCTGGCGTTCAGAACGGCAGCCGTGGAGGACGATCCGGAGACGACTGGCACCGATGAGTCCGCGCCGCAGACGGCGACCATGATCGACGGGCTGGGCGACTTCATGCACGGCTACTCGATCTCGGACGGCACTAGGCACGTCATCGTCTTCACCGACAAGCAGCAGGGTACATCGGCAGTGGCGGCGGATGCAGGGGTTGAGCCTCAGACACTCGCTAATGCCGCTGCGTCTGGTGGCACTGTCACCGATTTGGGAACCGCGTCGGGAACCGGCTTTACAGGCGTGACGTTCTACGCCAGTGGAGTTGCGGTTGGTGACGATACCGACCCGGACTTGGCGTTCATGGGTTCCCTGACGTGCCCCTCGGGGACAGCCTGCACGGCCGAAACCAACGCCGACGGCACCTTTACCATCACTGGCTATGTATTCTCCGGAAGCCGTGTAGGGCGAGCAGCTGTCGCAGAGGTAACTGCGGCCGAGAACGCCAACTACCTAGTGTTCGGTGTGTGGTTGCGTGAAGACTCCAACGGCGACAACACCGCGGACGATCCTGACTTCGGTGCGTTCGCAGTTGGTGGCAGCACGGCCCCCGCCGCTGCGGAAATCACGGGCACGGCGAGGTACGAAGGCTCCGCAACGGGCGTCTACACCGCTGGAAGCAATGTCGACTACTTCCAGGGTGACGCCACGCTGACGGCCAACTTCGGCACGCCGGGCACGGACACCGATCCTACCGCCGCAGACGATGAAGCCGGCACCATCACCGGGATGATCGACAACATCGTGGCGGGCGGCAACGCCATGGACGATGTCATCTATCTGAACGACGATGGCACGCCTACCGACGGCAACATTTCCGGCGCCGGCGCCATCTCCGGCGATGCCCGGATGGGAACGGCAACCACGGTCGATGCCGTGACGACGTACACCCACAACGGCTCCTGGACCGGGCAGTTCTATAACGGGACTGCGGATGACGCCGACACGGCGGATGTGAACGAAAGCCATGTGGCTCCCGGCTCTGTTGCCGGCACCTTCAGCGTGACCGGCACCACGGGCGAGGGCGACGACGCGGTGACCCGCAGCTACCTCGGCTCCTTCGGAGCTCACAAGCAGTAACCACCCGTTTTCTGTCAGGAACTACGGCCCGGCGGCTTCGGTCGCCGGGCCTCTTTTTTGAGTGAAAATCCATGCGCCTCTCAGACCGGATCGCTCTCGGCCTTGCCGTCGTATTCCTGCTCGTTTCGGCGGCAGCGCCGCCAGCCGGGGCGCAGACGAGAGCGCAGACACGGCCCGCCATAACGGCCGACGCGGCGTTCAAGCGCGCCCTGCTACTGATTAAGGCCGCGTCCCGGCCGGGCCTGCCGGCCAAGACGAAGGACCGCCAGCTTCGCGCGGCCATCGTCCTGCTGCGCAGTATGCTGACGCAGAGGCCCGGCCTCGTCCGTGTCCGCCTCGAACTCGCCCGCGCCTATTTCCTCATGGGCGAGGACACCCTCGCCCGCCGTCATTTCGAGCGGGTGCTGGCCGGCAAGCCGCCGGCGGCGGTCGTCGCCAACGTCCAGCGCATTCTCGGCGCCATCCGCGCGCGCAAGCGCTGGACCGTCCGGTTCGGCATTGCCTTGGCGCCCGACAGCAACATCGCCGCCCAGACGCGCGAGGGCACGATCCTCATAGACACCCAGTTCGGTCGCCTCCCTTTCGCCTATAGCGGCGACCCGCCGACCTCCGGCATCGGCGTCGCGGTCTGGGCCGGCGGCGAGTACCAGTATCCGCTCGCCCGGAGCTGGCGGCTGCGCATGGGCGGCGACATCTCGCGCCGGGAATACCAGTCCGACCCGTTCGACCGAATGTCCCTGGGCGTTCATCTCGGCCCGCGCTGGCTGATTGGGCCCAGGACCGAGGCAAGCCTGCTGGCGAGCGCGCGCATGAGCTGGCTGTCCGACGAGACGGACTATCGCGATCTCGGCTTCCGCCTGTCGGGGAGGCACCGGCTCAACCGGCGGACCGTGACGAGCTTTAACGCCTCCTGGCACGACCGGCGCTACACGGGGCGCCGTTGGCTCGACGGGCCGCTCGTCGACGCCGCGGCCGGGCTCGGTTGGACGGCGCTGCCGACGCTGCGCCTGGACGCGGCGGCGGGTTGGGGACTCCAGCGGACGAAACGGGAGCGCGAGCGCAATTCGTCCCGCTGGCTGCGGGCCGGCGCGACGACGCTGCTGCCCTGGGGCTTCACCGTCGGCGGGTCGGGCACGGTGCGCTGGACCGATTACGAGGGCAATTGGGCGCCCTTCGTCCTGGGCGGCGGGGCGCGCAGCGACCGGACCTGGTCGGTCCGGCTCAACGTCCTCAACCGCGCGCTGACCTTGAGCGGGTTCAGCCCGCAAATCTCGGTCGTGCACGAATGGCGGCGATCCAATGCGCAGCTCCACGACTACAGGCGCACCTTCGGCGAGATGCGCCTCGTGCGGCAGTTCTGAACCGGGGAAACGGCATCGGCCTGAGATGGGGACCAGAGAACTCGTGCACGGCAGCGCGGGCGAACGCCGCGCCGCGCTCGAAGCCTTCGAGCGCAGGAAGTGCCTTTGACGCCGGAAGCGCGGCACCGGCAATTTCACACGGCTCCATCCTTGCTGTCGAATTCATCCGGGACTGCGGAAGGGGAGATCTATGAGATTGAAACTTGTGCTGGCGGTTGCCTGCGCCATCCTTCTCGTTGGCTGCGGCGGAGGGGGCGGGCCGGATACGGCCGCTTCCTTCGCCGAAATCAGGGACCTGACCGGAGCCGCGGCGCCGGTCGAGACACCGGCGGTGCAGCGTGCGCGGTCGCCGGGGATCGTGTCCCGCGCCGACTCGCTGATCGTCTCCACAATATACGGCGAGAGTAGCAATCCCGCGCTCCCCGCATTCCGTCTCCGGTCCCGGTGCTCCGGAACCCGGTGCACGATATCGGAACCGACGACGGGATATTCCGAGACCGTAAGGTTGTCCGATCTGGAATTCTCGGCCGGCTCCGCCGCCGCCGTGGGGACCAGGCACGGCGTCACCCTGATGTCGTGGACCGGGCGGGATGCGGGGGAGAGTTACACGAGGCTCGGTGCGTGGATGGCGCATAGCGGGTTTGCGGTCGAGGATATTCAGGCGACGGAACAGGGTATCAGGACGGGACTTCGGAGCGGCATCGCCGGCGGCGACCTGACCGGGACACCAGTAACCGGCAGCGCGACTTGGCTTGGCGTCATGGTCGGGACCCCCGCCACCGGAAGCCGCCGTGGCGATCGGCTGCAAGGGGATGCGGCCCTGAACTACGACCTGAGCTCCGGCGGCGGACTCGATGTCGCGTTCAGCAGCATCAAGAATATCGACCGCGGCGCAGCGCACCCGACGGCTACGGTGCTGTTCGCCGACGTCCCGATCGCACCGGGCGGAACGTTCGAAGCCGGCTCGGCGGGCAACCGTATTCAGGGCGGTTTCTACGGTCCGGGACACTCCGAAGCAGCAGGGGTGTTCGAGCAATCGAACATTGTCGGCGCGTTCGGCGCGAAGAAGCAGTAGGCGGACTCACAAGAACCATACCCTGTGCCCTTCCCGGTGGGCCCAATCGGCGCGGGCCGGGCCGCGCTGGTTGGGGCGGGGGACGAGGATGGCCCATCTGGACGACGGCGCGTGGCGCTATTTCTGGCATCCGGTCTGCCCCCTGGCGGAGCTGGCCGCCGCCACAGCGGACCGCCACGCGCTCGCGGTCACGCTGCTCGGCGAGCCGGTCGCCGTCGCCGAGATCGCCGGCGCGGTCGCCGCTTTCCCGGACCGCTGTGGACAACTGGCTTGTCGCCGCCAGACTCGTCGCCGGTCGCTGCGCCAAGCCAGTTACCCACAGCTGCACCGAATCCAACACCGGCTTGGGGATACGCCCCTACACCCAAACTGTTCAGTTTTCGATTGCCAAAAATCTCAACTCGTGGCCTTCCCGGCGGGCCCGTGCCGGGCGACCGGTTGCGGTGGCGCTCGCGCCGGAACGTCGGCCGCGACAGCCCCGAAGCTCAAAACAGGACGCTGCGCGGTCTGGCAGATCGCTTCCGCGCCCGTCTTATCGTCTTGGTGCGGCTTCACCAATGGCTTCGCGCAGATCGGCGCGGCAGGCTTTATGTCTTGACCGAACTCCGCGATCTCCCGCCCCCGATGATGGACGTTCCTGCGCGCTTCGACCGCCATCACGCGGCCGTGGCTGCGAGGCAAGCGAACCCGGGCAGGTTCTTCCCGCGGCTCAGTATCCTCCGGAATGCCCCGGCCCGTTCGTGCGCGCGCCATGCGGCCGACAGCAGCGCTTCGCCGGATCGATCCCGATGGTGCTGCCTGTAACATTGACGCTCCGTCCTTCGTCGTGGCGCTGACCGCACCGCGGTCTCGGCACATCTCGATGCCGCCGGGAGCTACGTCCACGCCATCGCCTACGGTTGCAGGGTCGTCCCGAACGCACCGGACATGCGTCCACTATCGCCATGGACGGCCTCGAACACGCCTGTCGCTACGGCCGGAACCTGGTCCTCGTTGACGTCGTGGAACCGGCCGCTCCAGGTCGCCGCGCTTGCGCCCCGATTTTCGTCGATGGTCCAGTATGTGAGCGCCGTGGCGTTGCCGCCCGCTGCGATCGCGCCGCCGGGGTTGATTGCAGCCGCCTGGAGTTCCACCGACCAGGGCATTGCCTTGCCGCCTACGGTGAAGTCGTCGACTGTCCCCTCGACCGTGCCGGGTCCCGCGTTATCGCCGAAATTCACCTCCAGCGTCGCCGTGGCGGTGAATTCCCCGGCGGTCTGGCCGCCCAAGGCGAAATGCCCCGTCGCCGGGCCCCGATAGGTCGCCGTGCCTTCCAGCGCCACGAGATCGGCGAATTCGTCCGCGGCGCTTCCAACGCCGTCGTGGAAGACGCCCAGCGCCCAACCGCCCTCGGCCTTGCGAAGCCACCACCCGAAATACTGGTACTCGTCGTCCGGCGTCGGCACTTGGGCGCCCTGGGCCGGCACGAACTTCCATCCGCCCAACAGCCTTGTCCCGCCTCCGGACCTCACCGCTGACGTGCAGGCGCTGCCGGACGTCGGCGTGCAGACATATGTGCCGGAGGCGCCGTCGAAGCTGCCGGCGACCTCGACAGTGCCGCCCGGGCCCGCCGTGTGCTCCCTGATCCCCACCCCGGTCGGGAACGCGGACGAGGCGATCAGGGTCGCATCCGTGGTGCCGACAATGGGCAGGTTGCCGTCGGCGTCCAGACCGTTGGCGGTGCCGTACCGGCCCCCCTCTCCGCTGAACGGCTGGGCGCCCGGAGCCTCGATGTTGGTGAAGAGGACGACGGTGTCGGAGATTCCGGCCGTTTCGTCAGCTCCCGTGTACCGGCCCCGCCTCCAGCCATCGACCGTCGATGCGCTGTCCCTGACGGCGGTGGTCTCGAGGCCCGGGACCGGCGTTGCCGGATTTCCCGGAACGGTCCCGGACATCACCGGCGCAGCCGCGTGCGTCACGGCAGCCGAGATTGCCGTTATCCGGGTCCCCTCCAGCGCCATGGACAGTCTTTCGGCCGCCATCGCCAGGGCGGCCTCGACGATCACTTCGGCCGCATCGAGGCTTCTCTCGATCGCCCGGATCGCCGTCCCATACGCGTCCTTCTCGGCGGTGGAGAGGGCGCTGGCGGCCGTCACGGCCCCCTTCGCGTCCGAGACCGCTTCCTTAGCGGCGGCGAGCGCCGCCTCGTCGGAACCCTCGCCAAGGGTTTCGACGGCCGTCTCCGCGGCCTTGATCGCCCTGTCGATGGCCGTCCGCTGGTCTTTCGCCCTGTCGACACTCACGTTGACGCTGACGCCACCCCCACCGCCGCAGGAGGCGAGTGCGAGCGCCGCCGCGCAGAATACCGCCAACAGTATCTTGCCTGTGGACATACCGGGCTCTCCCGTCCGCGGAATCACACGAAGTCGCGGAACCATATGCTCTTGGGTGCCTCGACACCACATGTCGTGGAATGAGACATGATGGTATCGCAGTTTCCTGTTGTTTGTCGACTTTCTGCCGCGATCACGCAAACAGCCGGTCCCTGGGCCAACGACGGATCATCGCCTCGCGATTCCGGTTTCGGCGATAGCATCTCCGCCGGCGCTTCGTCAGGGCCGCACAGCATGGCCCATCATTGCCGCCACAGCCCGGCGGATCGCCTTCGGCCGACTCGCTGATCCGCGCGTGAGCGACACCCGCGTCTGGCGCGACCGCACTTGGGTGATCAGTCGTCGGCTTCGCGATCTCCTGCCGGGGCGGAGATCCACGGCAGCAGTTCGTCGATCCGGTAGATCTTGCAATCGGGGGTACGCTCGAGGACTTGGGCGAGCCCTGGGGATCGACGTAGTTGAGCTTGGCGGTCTCGATCAAGCAGCCAGCTCAGTAGGTCGTCGAGCGTTTGGCGCAGCACCGGCCCTTCGCCCGGGGCGTCTCGGCCGGGGCGGGAACGATGTCGCCGTCCGAGCGGGCCCGGGACGTAGCGGTTGTCCGCAAGTCCGGTGCCGAAGAAATGAACCAGAAATGGTGCGCCGTGAAGACCGAGAGGAGGAAATTGTGAAGTAATCCAGACACTTGGTCATGCCGATGACCGACCGGCGGCTGAAACGCCGTCCCTCCCGGCGAAGGGTGCCGGGCGGAAGGGGGTCGCTAAGTTCCGCCGTTTTCCGGCGGTGGGGCAAGAAAGCTGCGACCTGAACTGTACCGGGCGCGAGCCGTCGCTCGCGGGCCGGGCTACCACAGGACCTACGGCGAGGACGAACGAAGCATGCGTCGGAAGCCTCTTTATTTAGTTCATGACCCTCGATGGCCCGACGGGGCGGAGGGGACTGCGGACCGATCCGGTCGGTTTCGTTTTTGTCGACTGGCGAGAGCGCCTCGCGCTCTCGGACACGGGTCAACCCTTCTATCCCGTGCCCCCGAGCCGCAAGGGGTAAAGCATGCCGCCTAAGGGTCTGAGGTCTGCCATCGGAACACGGGAACCCATGCCGTCCGCCCGGTACGGAGCCGGGCTAGCCGCGGAGAACGGAGACGGGCCGCATGGGGGCGGAGCCCTCGTAGTAGTCGGAGCGCGGGAAAGCCGCGCACATGGCGAAGGGGGGCAGAAGGCGGAACGGCTATCGACTGACGGAGGAACTATCCGTGGACTCGGATAATCAGGCCGACAAGGCTTGGCTCCTCGGCGTGCAGCGGAAGTTGTACCAGTGGAGTAAGGGGACGCCCGAAGGCGCCTACGGCGATGTGTGGAACTGGGTAACCGATCCGCGCAATCTTCGCTGTGCTTGGCAGACGATTGCCCACAACAAGGGCAGACGGACGCCGGGTGTCGACGGGTTGACGGTGGCGA
>JAJEAZ010000426.1 GCA_022824105.1 Alphaproteobacteria bacterium | reverse complement strand
GAGCGCGGGAACATCATGCCGAAATTCGCGTAGGGATAGTCGAAGAAGGGCGGTTTCTCCCAGCCGTCGCCCACCCTGCGCGCGAAGACCGATTCCAGATATTGCCCCCAGCGGTCGGCGACCACGACATCGCCGATATTGAGGCCGGGATCGACGCCGCCCGCTATGCCGGAAAAGACAATCCGGTGGATGTGGAAGCGGTCCAGCGCAAGCTGCGCGGTCATCGCGGCATTCACCATGCTGATGCCGCTGAGGAACAGGACGACATCGCGGCCGGCGAGCTTGCCCGTGACGAACTCGACGCCGTTGACGGATTGTGAGACGGCGTCCTCGGTCTCCGCCCGCAACACCGCCATCTCCGGCGGGAAGGCGGAAATGACGGCGGTTCGAGGCGTTTCGTCCGCGGCCGGGTGGGCGGACGCCGGAAATGCGGCAAACGCCAGCCAGAGTGCAGCGACCGGAAGGAGGAAGGACTTCCAAGTCACGGCCAGGCCTTATCCCGCCGCGGCCACCATCAGCCGGCCTTCGACGCCATGCCGGGCGATCAGGCTTGCGACAAGGCCGCCCGTCTTGGCCTCCTCCACGAACTCCGCGACGAAGGCCGCGGCGGATCCGGGCCGCGAGCGCGGCACGCCGATGGCCTGCTGCACGGCGGAGAACTGCCCGTCCAGTATGCGCGCGCCGGGCAGCTTCTCGACATCGCCGATCAGCCCCGGACGCAGGCCGGCAAGCGCCTCGTATCCTTCGTCCACGAACAGCTGGAAGGCCGCGCCGAGGCCCTGCGCGAGCACAAGCTCGGCATGGCGGATGTTGCGCGAGAGCCAGAGTTCGTAGGCGCTGCGGGCCGAGACGGCGATGCGGATGCCGGGCCGGTCCACCTCCTCGATCGACCGGATCGGCGAGCCGGGGGGCACGAGGTAGGTCGCCTCGATTTCCGAGTAGGCAAGCGAGAAGGCGATCTTCTCCGCGCGCTGCGGCTCGGCGCCGATCAGCCCGATGTCCCAGGCGTCGTCGGCGGCTGCGTCCGCCAGTTCGCCGGGGGTGGCGAAGGGCACCATCTTCACCGGCAGGCCCAGCCGCTCGCCCAGCGCGCGCGCCATGTCGGGGCTTACCCCGTCAGGATCGCCCGACTCCGTGCGGCCGGTGACGAGCAGGAAGTTGGACATGTTGATGCCCGCGCGCAGCACGCCGGTCGGCGCCAGCTGCTCGGCGATATTGTCTGACATGGGACGGTGAGTTCCTTCGTTCTATCGGTTCCGGATGGGGGCGCGGCCGCTCAGACCGCGCCCTTGTCGCGCAGCGCTTCCACCTCGCCGCCGGAGAGGCCGAGCCAGTCGGACAGCACTTCGTCGGTGTGTTCGCCAAGCGTGGGGGAGCACTGCACCGGCACGTCGTTGCCGGACATCTTCACGGGCCAGCCCGGCATCAGGAAATCGCCGCGCTCCGGATGCTGCACGGTCTGGAAGATGCCGCGGGCGCGCATGTCCTCGCTGTCGGAAAGCTCCTTGGAATCGAACACCGCGCCGACCGGCACGCCGGCCGCGCCGATGGCCTCCATCGCCTCTTCCTTGCTGCGCTTGGAGGTCCAGGCGGTGATCGCCTCGTCCAGGTCCTTCTGGTTGGCCGAGCGCGCGGGCGCGTCGGCGAAGCGCGGGTCGTCCTTCAGCTCCGGCCGGCCGATCACCTCGCAAAGCCGCTCCCAGTGGAGGTTCGAGGCGCGGGTGGTGTAGATATAGACATAGTCGTTGGGCCCGCCGGGCGCGCAGAGAAACACGTCCGAGGGCGCGCTGCCGGCCATGATGACCTCGTTGCCGCGCCGGGGCGCCGCCGCGCCGGTCGTGGCCTGCACGGCATAGGCGAGCCGGCAGTAGTTGATCATCGCATCCTGCATCGCGACCTCGATATGCTGGCCCTTGCCGGTGCGGCCGCGCTGGTAGAGCGCGCCCAGGATCGAGATCGCCATGTGCAGGCCGGTCCCGGTGTCGCCGATGGTGGGGCCGGGGTTGATCGGCCGCCCGTCCGGGTCGCCGGTGATCGCCATGACGCCGCCCACCGCCTTGCCGATCATGTCGAAGGAGAGGAACTTTTCGTAAGGCCCGCCGCGTGCGAAGCCCTTCACCTGGGCGTAGATGATGCGCGGGTTGATCTCCTTGGCGACATCGTAGCCGAGGCCGAGGCGCTCGATCGCGCCCGGCGCGAAATTCTCGATCATCACGTCGGCCTGGCCGATCATGGCCTTCACCGTCTCCAGCCCCTCCGGGCTCTTCAGGTTGACGGTGACGCTCTTCTTGTTCGCGTTCAGCAGCATGAAATAGTAGCTGTCCACGCCCGGCCGGTCGGTGGAGGCGAAGCGGCCCTGCTCGCCGGAGCCCGGCCGCTCGACCTTCACCACGTCGGCGCCGAGCCAGGCCAGCGCCTCGGTGCAGGAGGGGCCCGCCTCGAATTGCGTCAGGTCGAGCACGCGGACGCCCGCAAGGGCGCGGTTGCTGTCGTCGGTCATGTCGGTCTCTCGCTGGTCGGTCAGTCGTCCTGGGGCCGGAGGCTTTCCTTGAAGCG
>JAJEAZ010000658.1 GCA_022824105.1 Alphaproteobacteria bacterium | reverse complement strand
GCATCCTCCATCAGCTTGTCGCGCTCTTCCGCCGGCAGCTTGATCGGCAGCAGGCCGTTCTTGAAGCTGTTATTGTAGAAGATGTCGGCGAAGTCGGTGCCGAGAATGGCGCGCACGCCGTAGTCGGCCAGCGCCCAGGGCGCGTGCTCGCGCGACGAGCCGCAGCCGAAATTATCGCCCACCACGAGGATGTTGGCGCCCCGCCAGGCCGGCTGGTTGAGCACGAAATCCGGGGTCTCGTTGCCCTCGGCGTCGAAGCGCATGTCGTTGAACAGGTGCCGCCCGAGGCCGGAGCGCTCGATGGTCCTGAGGAAGCGCGCGGGGATGATCTTGTCGGTGTCGATATTGATCTGCGGCAGCGGCGCGCCGACGCTCGTCACGGTCTCGAATTTGCGCATGGGGGGGTGTCCTCCCTCTCTCAGTCCAGGTCGCGCAGGTCGGCGAGGCGGCCCGCGACCGCCGCGGCCGCCGCCATGGCGGGGCTCACCAGATGCGTGCGCCCGCCGGGCCCCTGCCGGCCCTCGAAATTGCGGTTCGACGTGGACGCGCTGCGCTCGCCGGGGCTGAGCCTGTCGTCGTTCATCGCCAGGCACATGGAGCAGCCCGGGTCGCGCCACTCGAAGCCGGCCTCGGTGAGGATGCGGTCGAGGCCCTCTTCCTCCGCCTGCTCCTTGACCAGGCCGGAGCCGGGCACCACCAGCGCGCGCACGCTGTCCGCCACCTTGCGCCCCTGGGCGACGGCGGCGGCGGCGCGGATGTCCTCGATGCGCCCGTTGGTGCATGACCCGATGAACACCGTGTCGATGGCGATCTCGCGCAGCGGCTGGCCGGCACGGAGCCCCATATAGTCGATGGACCGCTGCACCGCCTGGCGCCGGTCCTCATCGTCGATCTGGGCCGGGTCCGGCACGCTTGCCGTGATCGGCAGCGCGTCCTGCGGGCTCGTGCCCCAGGTGACATAGGGCGCGATCTCGCCGGCCGGGATGCGCACGACCGTGTCGTAAACCGCGCCCGGATCGGAGGGCAGGCGCTTCCAGACCGCGACCGCGGCGTCCCAGGCCGCGCCCTTGGGCGCGTGCGGGCGGCCCTTGAGATAGCCGAAGGTGGTGTCGTCGGGCGCGATCAGCCCGGCGCGGGCGCCCGCCTCGATGGACATGTTGCAGACCGTCATCCGCCCCTCCATGGAGAGGTCGCGGATCGCCTGGCCGGTATATTCGATCACATGGCCGGTGCCGCCGGCGGTGCCGATGCGCCCGATGATCGCGAGGATCAGGTCCTTGGCGGTGCAGCCGGCGGGCAGCGGCCCTTCCACATCGACCTGCATGTTGCGCGCCGGGCGCTGGATCAGCGTCTGTGTCGCCAGCACATGCTCGACCTCGGAAGTGCCGATGCCGAAGGCGAGCGCGCCGAACGCGCCGTGGGTGGAGGTGTGGCTGTCGCCGCAGACCACCGTCGTGCCCGGCTGGGTCATGCCCTGCTCCGGGCCGATGATATGCACGATGCCCTGGCGGACGTCCTCTATCGGGTAGTAGGGCACGCCGAACTCGGCGACATTGCGCTCCAGCGTCTCGACCTGGATGCGCGATTCCTCGTTTTCGATCACCCCCGCCCGGGCGCCCGGCCGGGTCGGGATATTGTGGTCGGCGACCGCGATGGTGGCGTCCGGCCGGCGCACGCCGCGCCCGGCGGCGCGCAGCCCCGCAAAGGCCTGCGGGCTCGTGACCTCATGCACCAGGTGGCGGTCGATATAGATCAGGCAGGTGCCGTCTTCCTGGGTATCGACCAGATGGCTCGCCCAGATCTTGTCGAAGAGGGTGCGCGGTTCACTCATTGCCGTCGTTCCCGTTCTTGCGTTTCGTCTTTCTCACCACGCCGCGGGTGCGCTCGGCGATGCGCGCCGACCGTCCGCGCCGCTCGCGCAGATAGTAGAGCTTCGCCCGGCGCACGCGCCCGCGCCGGATCACCTCGATGCCGGCGATGTTGGGCGAATAGAGCGGGAAGATGCGCTCGACGCCCTCGCCGGAGGAAATCTTCCGCACGATGAAGGAAGCGTTCAGGTTGCTGCCGCCGCGCCGCGCGATCACCACGCCCTCATAGGCCTGGATGCGCTCGCGGGTGCCTTCGACCACCTTGTAATTCACCCGCACCGTGTCGCCCGGGCGGAAGTCCGGAATCCCGCGCTCCCCGGTGAGCCGCTCGATCTGTTCGCGCTCCAGCGTCTCGATGATGTTCATCGCCTTCGGTCCTCGTTTTCCGCCCGGCGGGCCCACAGGTCGGGCCGCCGCGTCCGCGTTATGTCTTCCGCCCGCGCCTGCCGCCAGGCGCGGATGTTGCAATGGTGGCCCGAAAGCAGGACTTCCGGCGCCGCGCGCCCGGCCCAGACCGCCGGGCGCGTGTAATGCGGGTATTCCAGCAACCCGCTCTCGAAACTCTCCTCCCGCACCGACTCCGCCTTGCCCGCCACGCCCGGCAGCAGCCGCACGCAGGCGTCCAGCAGGGCGAGCGCCGCCGGCTCGCCGCCGGACAGCACGAAGTCCCCGAGACTCACCTCCTCCGGCGCCCAGGCGTCCAGCAGGCGCTGGTCGATCCCCTCATAGCGCCCGCAGAGCAGGGTCGGCCCCGGCCCTGCGGCCAGCGCCGCCGCCCGGCGCTGCGTGAGCGGCCGGCCGCGCGGCGAGAGGTGGATCAGCGGACCCCGCCGGTCCCAGGCGGCGTGGATCGCGTCCGACACAACGTCCGCGCGCATGACCATGCCGGCGCCCCCGCCGAACGGCGTGTCGTCCACGGAGGCGTGCTTATCGCGCGCAAACGCGCGAATGTCCACCGTCTTGAGCCGCCAGACGCCCGCGTCCAGCGCCCGCCCGGCAAGCGAATGGCCGAGCGGCCCCGGAAACATCTCCGGGAAGAGCGTCAGCACTGCCGCGGACCAGGTCACAGCCCCTCCGGCGGGTCTATGGTGACCGTGCGGGCGGCAAGGTCGATCGCCGGCACGGCCTCGCGCGTGAACGGGAAGACGCGCGGCTGGCCGCCCTCGTCCGGCAGCACCTCGATCAGGTCGCCGGCGCCGAAATCGTGCAGCGCGCGCACCGTGCCGAGCCGGGCCCCGCTCGGATCCACCGCGGCAAGGCCGACAAGGTCCGCATGGTAGAACTCCTCCTCATCCTCCTCCGGCGGCAGCAACGCCCGGTCGAGGAAGAGCTCGACGCCCTTGAGCGCCTCTGCGGCGGTCCTGTCCTCCACGCCGTCGATCCGCACCAGCGCCATGCCCTTCTCGATCCTCACCAGCCGGAGCGCGAAGCGCCGGCCGCCGGCGGCATCCTCCAGCGGCCCGTAACCGGCAATGGCGTCCGGCAGGGCGGTGAAGGTCTTGACCCTGACCGCGCCCTGCAGCCCGTGCGCGCCGGCAATGACGCCGAGACAAAGGCGGGAAGCGTCCATCCGCCGGGCCGCTCCGTCCGGGTTATTCCGCCGCCGCGGCTTCCGCCTTGGCCTTCATGCGCTCCTGCGCCTTGGCCTTGGGCAGATGCTGCCTGGTCTGCTGCGGCACCGCGGGCGGCTCGACGATGCCGGCCGCGCCGAGGAAACGGGCCACGCGCTCGGACGGCGTCGCGCCCACCGACAGCCAGTGCCGGATGCGCTCTTCCTTGAGGCGCAGCCGGTCCTCGTGGTCCTTCGGCATCATCGGGTTGTAGAAGCCGAGAATCTCGATGAAGCGGCCGTCGCGGGGCGAGGAGCCCTCGGCGACGACGATGCGGTAGAAGGGCCGGCGCTTGGCGCCGCCGCGGGTGAGTCGAATCCTGAGTGCCATGAGCTTTCCGTGGAGGTGGGAGAGAGGGGTCGTCGGGATCAGCGCCGGGCCAGAAGGGCGTCGAGCCCCCGGCCCGCCAGCGCGCCGCGCTTCTCCAGCTTGCCGACGCGCTTCATCATCGTCTGCATCTGCTGGAACTGCTTGAGCATCCGGTTCACGTCCTGCACCGAGGCGCCGGCCCCGGCCGCGATGCGCCGCTTGCGCGACGCCTTGACGATATCCGGCCGGGCGCGCTCGCGCGGCGTCATCGACAGGATGATCGCCTCCTGGCGCACGAGCCATTTTTCGTCGATCTTCGCCTTCGCCATTTCGGCCTTCATCCGGCCGACCTGCGGCAGCATCCCCATCAGCCCGCCAAGCCCGCCCATCTTCTTCATCTGGCGCAGCTGCATCAGCAGGTCGTTCAGGTCCATGCGTCCGCGGCTGAGCCGGGCGGCGAGCTTTTCGGCCTCTTCCTGCTCGATGGTCTCGGCGGCGCGCTCCACAAGGCCGACGACATCGCCCATGCCGAGAATGCGGGACGCGATCCGGTCAGGGTGGAAGGCCTCGATGCGGTCCAGCTGCTCGCCGGTGCCGACGAACTTGATCGGCCGCCCCGTGACATGGCGCATGGAGAGCGCCGCGCCGCCGCGCGCATCGCCGTCGATCCGGGTCAGCACGATGCCGGTGACGCCGACCTCCTCGCTGAAGGCCCGGGCGGTGTTGACGGCGTCCTGGCCTGTCATCGCATCGGCGACAAGCAGCGATTCGACCGGCTTCACCAGGTCGCGGAGCGCCGCCGCCTCCTCCATCATCTCGCGGTCGATGGCGAGCCGGCCGGCAGTGTCGATGAAGACGATGTCGTAGCCCTCGCGCGCGGCGATGCGCATGGCGCGCCGCGCGATGGCGGGCGGGCGTTCGCCGAACACGATGGGCAGCGTGTCGATTCCCGCCTGCTTTCCCAGAACCTCAAGCTGCTGCTGGGCGGCGGGTCGATAGATGTCCACCGACGCCATGAGCACCTTCTTGCCGTCGCGGTCGGTGAGGCGCCGGGCGAGCTTGGCGGTCGTTGTCGTCTTGCCGGAGCCCTGGAGGCCCAGCATCAGCATGGCGAGCGGGGGATTGCCGCCGAGGCGGAGGTCTTCGGCCTCGCCGCCCAGCATCTCGACCATGCGGTCATGGACGATCTTGACGACCTGCTGGCCGGGCGTGACGGAGCGCAGCACGTCCTGCCCGACGGCCTGCTCCTTCACCGCGTCGAGCAGCGCGCGCACAGCCGGCAGCGCCGCATCGGCCTCCAGCAGCGCCACCCGCACCTCGCGCAGCGCCGCCTCGACATCGCCGGCGGAGAGCGAGCCGCGCCGGGTGAGACGCCCGAAGACCTCGCCGAGCCGCTCCGTCAGTCCTTCGAACATGCCTGCCTCATCCTCCCGCCGGTCCAACGCCCGACGCGCCGATGCGCGAACCCTCGCGGACCGGCGGGCCTCCTCGGAGGCAGGCGTGCAACGCTATGGCGAAACGCGGCGCAACCTAGTCCCGCGCCCGCGCCCCGTCAACGCCCCGTTCCGCCCCTGCCGCATGGGCGCATCCACGGCTTCTGGCCTGGCGTTGCATGTCCCCCAACCGTCACTCCGGACTTGCTCCGTGTGTTGACGCCTCCGGGGTCCAGCCTCGGTTCTCGCGGCGGCTTCAGCGGTTGATACCAACGGCCTCGACTCGGGACTCATACCAACGGTCGTTGGTTGGAACCGATGGTGGAGCCACCCCCACCGTCGCCCCGGCCCCCGAGCCGGGGCCCAGCTTCGGTCCTCGCGGCAACTGCGGCGGCTGAGCCGGTTCTCCACCGGCTTCGGTGGCATCGGGAGCCGGAGATGGGCCCCGGCTCGGGGGCCGGGGCGACGATATGGGCCGCAATCTTCCCATGATACCAGCGGCATCGACTTCAGACTCATGTCTTCTTCTCGTCTTGCCCGGACTTGTTCCGGGCATGACGGAGGGGGGCGATCGGGCGGCGGGCGTCGAAGCCGTCATGGGTTCCGGTCAACGACCGCGGGTATAAGAACAAATTGCTGACCCGACCTCACGAGGCGTCGTCCCGGCCCCTGGCTATCGCGGGGAATCAAGGGGGCCGGCTCGCCGTCGGGACAAACGACGGCGAGCCCGAATCGACCCGCCGGGCGGGCCGCCCTATCCGTCCGAGGCCAGCAGCAGCCCGGCGCAGTCGGCCGCGGCGCGCTCCGCGCGAGCGGCGAGAGCGGCCTGGTCGGCGCTGCTGATCGGGTGCTCGATCACCGCGAAGGGATAGTCCGCCGCGCCGAGCGCGCGCGCCATCAGTTCCGCCGCGCTCGCGAAGGTCTCGGTCATGATGCCGGCGGACGGCACCCCGATGCGCTCTCCGGCAACCGCGTCATGCAAACTGCACGACGAGCAGCTGCCTCAATCGCCAATGCCGGCGACAAGCGCATCCCAGCTTTTCGCTTCCTCCAGCAGGCCCTTGTCGGCCGGCGCGCTGTAGTTCGGCTTGGTGCGCAGCACGACCTCGCCGACGCCGTACTGCTCCCTGAGCGCCCGCTCGAAGGCGGCGAAGAAGCCTTTGGTGCCTTCCTTGCCGTTCGAGATCACCCCGACGGTCGCGCCCTCCAGCGCCGCAAGACGGACCGCCGGCGCAAAGCTCTCGGCCCCTTCCTCATGCGACGGATCGAGTATCTGCATGGCTTGCTTCTCTCTCCTCGTGTCGTCCGATCTTATGGAATCTCGCAATCGACGCAGGCGCCGATCGCGACCGTGACCGCCCGGCTCTTGGGCCCGAGCCAGGGCGGGATGACCGCGCCGAAGCCGCCCGCCGGGCCGCCCGCGGCGATCACCAGCAGGTCCTCCGGTGCGGAGAGCGCGGCATATTCCGAGCCGCCCCGGTCGCGCACCACAGCGCCCTTGCCGCAGTCGGCCCATTCCGAGCGCAAAATGCGGGCCTTCTCGAAGACATAGGCGCGGACATCGGCCTTGGACCAGCCGGCGGCGTGGAAATGGGCGCGCAATTGCGGCGGCACGACGATGGCGTAATTGCCCGGCCAGATCGAGTAATGGCGCATGTTGGCGCGTATCTCGGAGGCGAAGGTGTCGAGGATTTCCTCGGGCGCCGTCGTCCACTCGTTCATGAGCTGGCGGGGCGCGCCCGCCGCCATCACGGTGACGCAGGAGGCGCCGACCGGCATGCCGCGCTCCTCTGCGAGCGGCAGCCATTGCGAGCCCGCTTCGTCCTCGGCGAGGCAATAGCTGATCTTGCCCGGATGGCCGAGCACCGAGCGGTCGATGGCCCCCGGGCGGACATCCATCAGGTTGATGAGGCAGAGGCGCAGGCTGCGGCCGATCGCCGTCGAGGCCCGGTCGCTGGAGGCGAGCGCATTGAAGGTCGCGTCCATGCCGATGTCGGCCGTAATCGGCCCGTTGACCACGACCAGCACGGCGCAGCCGCCGGTGCTGGCGGTGGCGCCGTGCAGCAGGAACGGCTCCTGCAGCATCGCCGTGATGGCGGTGACGACGACCGGGAAATGCATCGGCAGGCAGCCCGCCATGACGGCGTTGATCGCCAGCTTCTCGGCGGTGATCGCGCGGGCGCGCACCGGCTCCACGCCGACCAGATGGTCCGGCGCGAGGCCCGCCCACTCCAGGCAGGCCTCGACGGCTTCCTCGGTCGGCGGCACCACCGGCAGGCCGTCGGTCCAGCCCCGGCTGTGATAGAATTCCTGCGCCGCCATCATGTCGGCGACTTCGTGGCGCGTGGACGAAAGCAGCATGGGCAACTCCGCTGCATGAAGACGGCGCATGTTGGCCCGGCAGGCCGGCGCGCGCAAGCCGAACGGACGGATTACGCCACCCCGTCCAGCCGGTCCGCCTCCACTGCCGATTCGGAGCGGCGCGCCGGGTCGCCCCAGCCGCCGCCGCCGCCCGACAGCACCTCGAACACGTCGCCGGGCGCGACCTCGATGCCCACCAGCTTGCTCGGGAGCACGCGCCCGCCGCCGGAGCCGTGGTGGATATAGCGGTGCGGCTGGCCGTCCTCGCCGCCCAGAATGCCCCGCGCGCCGTAGCGCACGCCGTCGCCCGCCGTGTTGGCGACGGCGGGCTCCTCGGTCTCGACGCGCAACTCCAGCTCCGCGCCGCAGCCGCCGCGATATTCCCCGGCCCCGCCGGAGCCCGGACGGAACTCGTGGCGCGCGATATGCAGCGGGAACCGCACCTCCGCCACCTCGACGCTGCCGAATTTCAGCCCGCCGGCGGAATGCCATTCGCCGACCGAGTGCCAGCCGTCCCCGCCGGGCGAGCCGCCGCCGCCGGGCCGGGCGTAGAACATGTGCCAGATGAAGCCGCGCCCGTTGCGCGGGTCCCGGCCCTTGATGGCGATGCGCAGCCGCCGGCCCCAGCCGGCCATGGTGCGCGCCGGGCAGGACTGGGCCAGCGCCGTCACGACGGCCTCGATGATCTCGTTGCCGCAATGGGAGGTGCACATGGTGACCGGAAGGCCGTCCTCGGCCCACACGATCGTCCCTTCCTTCAGCTTGACCGAGAGCGGGCGGAACGCGCCCTCGTTCTTCGGGATCTCCGGGTCGATCAGGTAGGCGAAGGACTGCGTGACCGCCGAGACCGTATTGGCGTGGCTGGAGTTGACGAAGGCGGTGCTCTGCGGGTCGGACGCGCTCAGGTCCACCGCCACCTCGCCGCCTCGGACCGTGGCGGTCGCGCGGATGGCGATGTCGTGGCGTCCGTGGCCGTCATCGTCGAGGAAGGCCTCGCCGTGAAACACGCCCTCCTTCCAGCTTGAGACCTCGGCCCGCGAGCGGCGCTCGGCCCCGTCCAGCACCGCCTCGCAGGCGGCCATGACGGTGCGCGCATCGAAGGTGTCGACCAGCGCCTGGAGCCGGGCTTCGCCCAGCCGCACCGAGCCGATCTGCGCCGCAAGATCGCCCTTGAAGTCGCGCGGGTGGCGCACGTTCAGCGCCAGCATCTCCAGCAGGTCGTCGCGCGGGCGTCCGCGCTCCCAGAGCCTGAGCGGCGGAATGCGCAGCCCCTCATGGAAGATCTCCGTTGCGGACGGGTTGTAGGCGCCGTGGGTGGCGCCCCCGATATCGCTGTGGTGGGCGCGGTTGATGGTCCAGAAAGCGAGCCGCCCGTCGACGAACACGGGCGCGAAGACCGTCACGTCCGGCAGGTGGCTGCCGCCGCCGGCATAGGGGTCGTTGACGACGAACAGGTCGCCTTCGTGCACATCCTCGCCGAAGCGGGCGGAGACCGCCTTCGCCGCCCAGGGCATCGCGCCCACATGGACCGGGATATGCTCGGCCTGCGCGACCAGCCGGCAGTCGCGGTCGCAGATGGCGGCCGAGAAGTCGCGCGAGGAGTTGAGGATCTGCGAATAGGCGGTGCGCAGCATCGCCTCGCCCATTTCCTCCACGATGGCGGTCAGGCGGTGGCTGACCACGGATACGGTGATCGGGTCGAGATTGCGCGTCATCGCCGGGCTCCCAGGAAGGCGGTCGGCCCCATCGTAGCACCGTTTCAGCGGCGGCAGGGACGGGGCGCGGTCACGCGCCGCCCGCTCCCGGCCCCAGCAGCGCCCTGAGGCCTTGCGCCGGGCCGAGCGCGTTCACCGCCAGGCGGGTGAGCGCGGCGCGCTTCGCCATCCCCTCGCGGAGGAAGAACCAGCGCCGCCGGAACCGGAACAGCGGGTCCGCGGGACCGACGGCGCCGGTCGCCTGAATCATGGAATCATTGCCGTCGTCGGCCAGCAGGTGCCGGACCACCGGCGGGCGCACGCAATAGGTCGCAAGCCCCGTGTGCCAGTAGGCGGCGAGCGACCGGTCGATATTCATGCGCACGCGCGGAAACGCCTCCAGGAAGCGCCGGGCGGCCGGGCGGGTGATGACATAGCCCTGGGTGCCGAAATGGGACCAGCGCAGCCAGCCGAGCCGGTGGCCCGTGTCCAGCCGCAGATGCGGGATGAAGCGCCGCACCGCGCGGCCCCGGTTCAGGAAGACGACGCCGAACGAACCGGTCGAGCGCTCCAGCGCCTCGAGAACGGCGGGCAGGTCCGGCGCCGGCTCGATATCGTCCTCCAGCACCGCCATCGCCTCGGGCCCGTTCTCGATCATGTCGGAAAGGATCGCGCGGTGGCTGAGCCAGTTGCCGAGCGCCCCCGCCCTCATCGGCCAGCCCTGGCGGTTGAGCGCATCGTAGTCGATCAGCGCCTCCTGTCCGGGTGTGAGCCGGCGGCCGTCCACCGCGCGGAACAGTTCGAACTCCAGGCCGAGCCCGTCCAACGCTGCGGATACCCGGCGGCGGCGCTCCGCCGCGCGTTCGAGATTGATGACGACGATCTTCATCCCCGGCCGGTCCCGGTATGCCGTCGGCCGTTTCGAGGGGCCTGGCCGCCTAGTAGACGGGGTGCGCCGCCATGGCGAGCGACGCCTGGATTTCCCACACCGACTTGGAGACCGCCTGGCCGATCAGGTCCAGCTTGCGGACCTGGTCGATGCGGCCGCGGGCGCGCTCCAGCTCCCGGGAAGACAGCAATTCGTTGAAGATGCCGCAGGACTCGCACAGGCATATGATGACGATGTCCCGGGGGTCCGGAATCTCGTCCG
Source organism: Alphaproteobacteria bacterium (assembly GCA_022824105.1). Taxonomy (GTDB): domain Bacteria; phylum Pseudomonadota; class Alphaproteobacteria; order Bin95; family Bin95; genus Bin95. The sequence continues at coordinate 5,514 of JAJEAZ010000658.1, read as the reverse complement.
ACAGCAGCACCCCCATGATCCTGAGCTTGACTTCCTGCTCCGCCCTGCCGTCGATGGTGGGGTAGCGCCGCGACCGGAAGACCCACAGGAAACGGTCCTCCTCCCGGTTCAGAATGCCGGAATCGACCAGGCGGGCGAGCGCGCCCTCGCGGATTTCCTCGGCATAGGACGCCGTGTTCTCCACCCAGTAGCGCGCGCCGTGGACATCCGAGGACGCCGCGATGCGCTCCAGCGTCGGGTCGAGCAGCGGGTCGCCCGTCGGCTTCTTGTCCACGAGGATGAGCGATTCGAGATCGGTGTCGATCCTGTCCTCCAGCGCCAGGTCCATCAGCACCGCGCCGGCAAGCGCGCACTGCATCGACCATTCCGGAATGGGCAGGAAGCTGCCGTCCCGGTCGTCGAGAAGCAGCAGCATGATCTCTTCGGCAAAGCGGAGCATTGCCGTCAGCCCATGGCCGCCAGAGCGGTAGCCCTGTCGTTGTGCACGGCGAAAATGGTGAGGAAACCGCTGATCTCGAAGACCTCGTGGATGCTCGGGTTGAGAGCGCAGAGCGCAATCGCGCCGCCGGACTGCTGAAGCCGTTTCGCGCCCATCAGAAGCACCCGCAGGCCCGCGGAGCTGATGTAGTCGAGACCGGCGAAGTCGATGAGCAGAGCGCTCTCGCCCTGGTCGAGCGCAGCCACCACCCGCTCCTCGAAACTCCGCGCATTCGCGCTGTCCAGCCGCCCCCTGGGTTCCAGCACGAATACGCTGTCTACCTTGCTCTCTCCGATATCCATGAATCGTCCCTGCCTGTCGGTCCAGAAGCCTCCGGTGCGCGACCATAGCTAATTTCCCGGCCTGTCGCCATGCTTTCCGTACATGCACAAATCAACAATGCGCATGGCCGGGAAACCAGCGGCAGGCGCGGCGAGCGGGAGGCGGCTGGCATGAAATGGGAAACCATACGCGTCGAGGAGGACGCGCGGGGGGTCGTCACGCTCACCTTCGCGCGCCCGGACCGGTTGAACGCCCTGACCGCACAGACGATGCGGGAGGCGCATCTGGCCCTCGATGCCCTGCATGGGCGGACGGACCTGCGCCTGCTGCTGCTGGCGGCCGAGGGGCGGTATTTCACCGTCGGCGGCGACATCGCCATGTTCCGGCGCATGGGAACCGCGCCGGCCGAAGAGCGCCTGCAGGCTGCGCTGCGCGGTTCGATGCTGAGCCATCGCATCGCCAGCCTGCCCTGTCCGGTCGTGGCGCGGGTGCAGGGCGGCGCGTTCGGGGGCGGCGTGACCCTGATCGCGGCGAGCGATGTTGCGGTCGCCGGAGCCGGCGCGCGTTTTGCGTTCACGGAACTGCGCCGGGGCGTCGTGCCGACCGGCGCGCTCAAGGCTCTGCTGACGCGCATCGGCTCGGCGGCCTACAAGCGCTACCTGTTCACCGGGGAGACCTTCGATGCGGCCGAAGCCCGGCGCATCGGCCTGGTCGACCGCGCCGTGCCCGACGATAGCCTGGACGAGGCGGTGGAAGCCGCCGTCGCCGGCTGCCTCGGCGCGGCGCCCGGCGCCGCCGCGGCCGTCAAGCGCGCGCTCGACCTCTATGACCGCAGCGGCCCCGACGCGCTCGGAATCGACGGCCTCTACGCCTTCGCCGAAAGCTGGGCCGGCGAGGAAGGCCGCGAGGGCGCCGCCTCGTTCCTGGAGAAACGCCCGCCCGGCTGGCAGGCCTGACCGGAAGCGGCGGCCCCGCCCTTACGCGAGGCGGCGGGCGGCCGCTTCCACAAGCTTCAGTTCGGGGCATGCGGGATCCAGGCCGAAGGCGGCGGCGAACACGGCGAGGTCCGGACGCCCGCCCCGCCGCCCCATGCCGGCCAGGATTTCGAGCGCAAGACGTTCGGCGTCGATTTCCAGGCGCTTCACCGATGCGCGCCAGTCCTCCCGCGCCTCGTCGTCCAGACCGGCGACGGACTCGCGGAGATGGCGGCGAAGCGCGCGCAGGGGCCGCACGGCCCGCGCCCGCCAGGGGCCCACCGCACGGTCGCCGGCCCTGAGCGCCGCCGGGTTGGCGCCCTCGCCGAGCCAGGCCGCCCAGAGCAGGAGCGGCACATCGACGCCGAACCTGTCCTGCAGGACGAGGCAGGCCTCGCCGACGCCGGGTTCCGCATACAGGCGGAGGGCGAAATCCCAGAGCGCGCCCGCGGAATCCGCCTTGGAAACAGGCTTTTTCATCGCGTCGATTGAAGCCGGGCCGGCGCAGGTTGACAATGGCGCCGCCATCGAGACGACGCAGGGGAACGCCGCGCCATGACCGACTTGCCCGTCGTAAAGCCATATGGAAGCTGGGTCTCGCCGCTCTCGGCGCGGCGGATCGCCGAAGCCGGGGTCGGCCTCTCGTTCGTCCGCGCCGACGGCGAAAGCCTCTACTGGCTCGAGAGCCGGCCTCGCGAGCGGGGCCGCAGCGTGCTCATGCGCTACAGCAAGGGCGAGGTGCGCGAAGCGCTGCCGGCCCATTTCGATGTGCGTTCGCGGGTGCATGAATATGGCGGCGGCGCCTATGCCGCAGGCGGCGGCAGGGTCGTCTTTTCGCACTTCCCCGAGGGGACCGTCTGGCTGGTCGGGGAGGATGGCGCGCCGAGGCGGATCACGCCGGACGCCGCCCTGCGCTATGCCGACTTCGCCTTTGGCGCCGACGGCATCTACGCCGTGCGCGAGGACCATCGCGGGCCCGGAGAGCCGGTCAACAGCGTGGTCCTGCTGGACCCCGGCCGGATCGGCGAAGGCGAACCCGTCTGCTCGGGCAGGGACTTCTACGCGTACCCCAGACCCGATCCCGACGGGCGCCGTCTTGCCTGCATCGCATGGGACCATCCCGACATGCCGTGGGACGCGACCGAGCTGTTGCTGGACGGCGAGGCGGTCGCCGGCGGGCCGGAGGAGTCGGTGCTGCAGCCCTCCTGGTCGGCGGACGGGCGGCTGCATTACATCTCGGACCGTTCCGGCTGGTGGAACCTCTATGTCCATGACAGCGGCGGCGGACAGGCGCTGAAGCCGATGGCGGCGGAATTCGCGGGGCCGCTCTGGGGCCTTGGCGCGCAAAGCTACCGCTGCCTTGCCGACGGCGACATCATTGCCCGGTACGAGGAGAACGGCAGCGTCTTCGTCGAACGGCTCCGCGCGGGCCCTTTCGAGACCGGCTTCTCGCGCCCGGCCTGCCCCGTGCCGTTCGCCGGCGGCTGGGCGCTGCCGGGCGCGGACACGGACCGGCCGGCCCGGCTCGACCTGCTCCACGCCGACGGGAGGCGCGAGACGCTCGCCCGCGCCGCCCCCGACGATCCCGATCCGGCCTTCGTTTCGCGCGGCGAGGCCGTTTCCTTTCCGACAAGCGGCGGAAGAACCGCCCATGCGTGGTTCTACCCGCCGAAGAACCCGGGCTTCGCCGCACCCGAGGGCGAACGCCCGCCGCTCGTCGTGCGGTCGCACGGCGGGCCGACGGGCGCTTCGGACAACGCCTACTCGTCCTCCATCCAGTATTGGACAACGCGCGGCTTCGCCGTCGTGGACGTGAACTATGGCGGCAGCAGCGGCTACGGGCGCGCCTTCCGCCGCCAGCTGGACGGCCAATGGGGCGCGGTCGATGTGGACGACTGCTGCGCAGCGGCGACATGGCTGGCCGAGACCGGCCGCGCGGACGCCGACCGGCTTGTTGTACGCGGCGGCAGCGCCGGCGGATATACAACGCTTGCCGCGCTTGCATTCCGCAATGTCTTCAAGGCTGGCGCCAGCCTTTACGGCATCGGAGACCTCAAGGCTCTTGCCAGGGATACGCACAAATTCGAAAGCCGTTATCTCGACCGGCTGATCGGCCCGCTACCGAAAGCCGAGTCCGTTTACGATGCGCGCTCGCCGCTGCTTCATGCCGATGGAATTTCCTGCCCGGTGATCTTTCTGCAAGGCACGGAGGACAAGGTCGTACCACCGGACCAGACCGAAGCTATGGCAGCCGCTCTTCAGGCAAGGGGAATTCCCGTTGCACTATTGTTTTTCGATGGCGAAGGGCACGGTTTTCGGCAGGCGGAGAACATCGTGATGGCCCTGGAGGCCGAACTTTCTTTCTTCGCCCGGATTCTCGGTTTTGAAGCGCCCGGCGTCCCCGAAATTGCGTTTCTCGAGCAAGGAGAAGACCGCCGCGACATTTAAACCTGAATCTTCTATTCCAAGGGTATTACAATTTTAGACAATGTTTGCTAATGTCCGAAAGTCGCGTTCAACGCAGACAGACGATATGGAGGCCTTCATATGATCGATGAGACCGCCCTGACAAAGGGCCAGATCCGCAAGCTCAATGCGCTGCGCAAGTCATTGGGTCCTTCGATAGCGGATGAGGCCTTTGCCAAATGGCTCGACCAGGCGGCGGAGTCGCCGGATACGGACGAAAATGCCGAAATCATCGCCGACGCGTTGTGGGCTTTGATTCAGGAAGGCAAACTCACAATCCGCCGCGGCGGTTACCTGGTCCGGCGCGGCCGCAAGCGGGTGATTGTCGAGGCCCGCGACGACTGACCGTAACCCGGTTGCGGGCCCTGCCTGCTCCGGCGCCATAAGCCGCCGGCAGAGCCGGGCACCGGAACGGTTGCGACTTTCAAGACACCGGGACCGGTTGCTCCCGGTGTTTTCCTCTTTTGCAACCATGTCGAAAATCGTTGGCAATAGCGCTGCGGGACCGGCATTGCAGCGCCTGACAGGCTGCTCGACGATATGTGCATATATATCGACGCATAACGCATAATTTCATCTTTACGGCGGCGAGGCGCACCCGCCCCGGCCGTGTCGCCGGGACATTTCATCGAAGTCGGGAAGCCGACCGAACCGCGACGGACGTTGTCGACCCGCAAGCGCGGACAGCGGCCGGGCAGACGTCTGCCTCCTTTGCGGCAGGAAAGCCGTGCATGCCCGAAGACAATATGACGGTTTGATGGCGGAAGGTCATGTCGGTTACTTCGGTCAGCCGGGATTTTGGAGCGGGTTTCGCACAGCCTTTCCGCCATATTGCGAACCTGACGGACCGCATGGCGCAGTGGATTGGCTGGTTGCCGCGCACGAAGCCAAATATTCGCCCGGCCGGACCCTATTGCCCCCTTCGCAGTCGGTGTCCCCCGGCCATTGCGAGGCCGTTCGTCCCGTCTCTCAAAACGCGCCTGCAGGACGGCGTCTGTCCGGCTCGACAGCGGCTCGACCCCGCTGTTATACCAACGGCCTCGACTTCAGACTCATGTCTTCTTCTCGTCATGCCCGGACTTGTTCCGGGCATCTCCCTCAACCGTTTCCGTCCGGCCAAGCGGCCGCAGGGATGCCCGGAACAAGTCCGGGCATGACGGAAGGGGGCGTTCGGGCGGCGGGCGTCGAATCTGTCATGGGTTCCGGTCAACGACCGGTGGTATTACTCTCCGGCGCCGTTGCACAGCTTGTCGGAGAAGAAGCGCGAATGTTGAAGATTTACAGGGTCGGGGAGCGGGCGACCAGGAAGGCGCC